>CADBUA010000308.1 GCA_902797665.1 uncultured Lachnospiraceae bacterium
TATAGCGGCTTTGGCTCAAACAAGAGAAAAGATGTTTTGCCGAATAGTTTTCATGGAGATCTCGGAAATATTGTGAAAAAATGACAAAGTTCTGCCTATCAGAGCTGCGCGTTGTGGCAATATTTATGCTATACTTTTCAGGATGGAGCCCGCTTGAACTGGTTATTCCTGCAGGACATCCTTGTATGATTGAGGCCAGACGAGTACAGCGTTTTGCCAGCGCTCTGGATCCGCTGCAGGACATCGATGCACCTATGGAAAAACATTGGGACATACTGAAACAGGAGGAAAAAGTATGAGGAGAGGGAGAGGCAAAGAACCGTTACAGTCCTTCATTTTATGTCAGGCGTTCAAAAAGCCGTATTTCAGGCTGTGCTGCATGCTTACACTGGCCTTTCTCCTTGGGATGGCTTTGGCGGAGACAGGAAGGGCGGCAGACCATGGGGCTGTGGCCGTGATCGGAGAGAGGGCATACGGGACGCTGGAGGAGGCCGTGAAAGCAGCTGAAAGTGGGGATGTGATTGAGATCCGCAAATCTCTCAAGCTGGACAAGACCCTGGTGCTTGACAGAAAAAAGAACCTGATTCTGGACTTTTCAGGAAAGACCCTGACCTACAGCGGCAGCAAAACGGCCATCTCGGTCAAGGCGGGAAGGGTCTCCATCCGGGGCGGAAAGATCCTCTGCAGGCAGAAGGAAAACGGGGCGATCAGTGTGGATGTGAAGAAAAACGCATGCGCGGCACTCTACCATGGAAGCTTTGAGGGGACCGTCCGGAACTTTGGGCTTTTGGAGATCAGTGGAGGATCTTACGAATCTGGGGCAGCTTTTGTCTCAGTGAACAACCTGGGGAAGTGCCTGATCGATGGCGGGACTTTCCGGAATGAGATTTCGAACTACGGAAACCTGACCATCGCGGGTGGGAAATTTGCACCCAGGGTCTCCAGTTCGCTGACCAACGGCGGAACCTGCGTGATCCGGGATGGGATATTTACCGCGCAGGTCTACCAGGCGGAAGGAAAGATGACGATCCGGGGAGGCTCCTTCTCCTACAAGGATGAGGAGGTTCAGATCGATGTTTATCGGGGGACGCTTCTCATCACGGATGGACGCTTCCGCGCTTATGGGGTGGCGCCAAACCTCCATGTCGGAAAGAAGGCAAAGGTTCGGATCAGTGGCGGATTCTTCCGCACCGACCGCAGCACCCGGGCAGGAAATATCCTGGATGAGGGAAAGCTGACCGTTACGGGTGGGACCTTTGACAGAGACATCGACGTCGTCTCGGCTGAACAGCCGAAGATTGGCAGCGGTGTGAAGGTGAAGATCTCCTATGGCTGATCAGGCGGGAAGACTGGGGACTTGGCAGGCTTTGCCCTTCACTTTTGACAGGGCTCATAAGCTGGGGAAAGCTGCCTGACTGGGGGTATAAATAGACCAGAGGCACTTGGGATTTGCCGCAGGCGAATCCCAAGTGCCTCTGATATACCGCGGTCCTGGATGACAGGAGGCAAAATCTCCTGGCCGTGAGTATAAAAGCCTCACCTTCCGATGCCGTAAGCCGATCACAATGCTTTTCAGGAAGTTCTGCAGGTTCGATCACAGCGCAGAGCCGCATGAAAAGGGAAAACGCGTTGTGATCAGACCAGAGACAGAGATACCCCGCGAGCGCGAGAATCTGCGACAGAATTGGGGGAGCGGGCATATACCGGTGAATTACCTGGCAGATTCGAATGGTTCCCTATCGATCAGAAAGGAGGCGCTTATGTCAGAGAGCGTGAAAGAAAAGAGAGGATCTCCTGGACGATTCTTTGCCACACTTTACGGCCCCAGTGCCTTTTTCCTCACAGCATGCCTGCTCTTTTTCCGGCCGGGAATGCTGAATGCGGAGGCATCTGAGACAGTGGAAAAAACGCACCTGGTTTCCGTAGCCTATGTCTCCTCCGGGGATATGATTGGCAGCTATCATGAGATGAAGCTTGCTGAAAATGGGGAAGGGGAGAAGAAAAAGCTGGTCCTGACAGTCATTGAGGCTGAGCGTCACGATACGGAGCGTATAGAGAAAAAGTACAAAAAGATCAATCCCGATGCCCTCTCGGACTTGGAAGCCTATTTCAATATGACCGGCTGCTACCGGAAATGGAAAAGCTACAGGCAATCTGAATTCTTTGCGCTGGACGCGGCCACGGACACCATCAGCATCACTTTCTCGGACAGAAGCTCCTATTCGATCAGCTCCACCTGTGAGCGTCCCAAAAAGGAAGCCTCGCTGTTTTCTGATGTTTACCTGTTTCTGAAGGCTTACTCCGTGAAGCGGAAAAAGGCCCATCTCACGATGGAATCCGCAAAAGAAAGCAGTGCGACCTACACTGTGAAGATCGAAAAACCCTGGATGGTGGAAATGGACTGGAAGCTGCATGTCCCGGACAGCACAGAGGACGCTCCCTTCAGCATCGTGTACAGTTTCCAGGGCCGCATTCCGGGAACAAGCAGTATAACCATCACCGAGAAGGAGCGTTCGGGCAAAAAGACGCGGCATCGCTATAAGCTTACCATAGACCGGGACTATCAGGTTGTGATTGAGAAGAAATAGAAGAA
>CADBUA010000309.1 GCA_902797665.1 uncultured Lachnospiraceae bacterium
CCCTGATCCTGACGGAGGTTTTTAATTGTTCAGACGGACTTTACTCGAGACAGGGGTCGCCTGAGAGATTGAAAATGCGAAAGAGACACTGCAAAGAAAAAGAAAGAATACCGGGGTCACGGCGGATAACGGAATAAAAGCTCCGCTGCCAACTCTGCGCAGGCTGCTTTCGCACTGCGCCATCTCGGCGCAGATCGGGCAGTCTTCTCCCAGGCAGACATGGTCCAGCTCGGCAGAGAGATAGTAAGGAAGAAAACAGCACAAGGACAAGCAGCAAAAATCCCAGAACACTGGCCGCGATTCTCTTTGCTCCTGACGCATTCATTCGGCGCACCGCTGTCTCCTCCTTTCTCTTTCTATTCCAATTTTGCAATGAACTGTATGACCTCGCTCGGCGACAAGCGGCCAAAGCGGACTGGACAGTACAGTACTATATCGTTGCCGGGAAGCATTTGGATTTGCCAGATGCGTGCGCGATATATGCCCGTTCGCGCCTGTTTCTTCGCAAATCCTGACGCTCGCGGGTATATTTCACAATGCCCCGGTTCAATGCTCCCACTCTATACGCACCGAATCCGTTTTGTCAGGTGAAGAGAACATTTGATACTGCTCCTGCCGTTTTTTCAAGCTGCGATGCGTCTTTCCGCGAAAAAGCAGCAGGCCGATCCGCAGGGAGAAAAAGCCCTTCTGATCGGGTAATGGGCCTTTATTGTCTACGCCTGATCCTCCATCCGCTTAAGCTTTCTCATGACCGTCAGCATCATGCTCGTAAAGCAGGCCGTTCCGCCGATCACGTTGGAGAATGGCTCCGCCAGAAAAACGCCCCTGGCGCCAAGATGAAACACATAGGGAAGGAGATAGGTCAGCGGGACCACAATCACCGCTTTCCTAAGCAGAGAAAAGAAAATCGCCTGCCTTTTCCTGGCCAGGGCTTTGAAGGTGGTCTGCCCCACATACTGCAGGGTCTGGAACACGAACGCTGAAAAGTAGAGATGGATTGCCTCTTCGGCAGCTGTCCCAATCGCGGTGTCCGAACTGAAGATCGAGATCAGAAGGTCCGTTCGCGTGAGAATCAGGATCCATGCGGAGGCGGTGTAGGCAAATCCAAGGAGGGCGGTGATCTTCACGGCCTCACGCACCCTTTTGAATTTCCCGGCCCCGTAGTTGAATGAGAGAACCGGTGCCGCCCCATCAGCGATGGCCATGATCGGCGTATCCATGATCTGGCGGACCGAAATGACAATGGTCATAACCGAGACATAGAGATCCCCGCCTGTGTGATGGAGGACATGGTTGCAGGAGATGGATACCAGCGCGTTGGTCAGCTGCATGATACAGGATGCGGTTCCCAGGGAGATGATGTTCCAGATGGTCCTTCCATCTCGAAAAAAGGCCGGGAGAGATTCCTGTTCAATCCGGCACATGGCCTTCTTCCCGGTCAGAAAACGCAGGACAAAGAAGGCCGAAACGGCCTGGGAGATGACGCTGGCGATGGCCGCCCCCTCGATGCCCAGATGCAGGCTGAAGATGAAGACTGGATCCAGGACGATATTCAGAACTGCTCCAATCGTCACTGTGGCCATCCCCACCAAAGGGAAACCCTGGGCATTGATAAAGGGATTCATCCCAGCCGCGATCATCGTGAACACAGTCCCCGTGAGGTAGATCCGAAGATAGGCGGCGGCGTAGGGAAACGTGTTCTCTGAGGCGCCGAAAAGAAAGAGGAGGGGGCCGCTGAAGATCTCAAAAACCAGAAAAAGAAGAATCCCGGTCAGAAGCTCCAGTCGGAAAGAGGTATTCATCAGATGGGAGGCCCGATCGATCCTGCCCCTCCCGTATTCGATGGAAAACAGGGGAGCGCCCCCTGTGCCGTAGAGGTCCGTGAACGCGGCTGTCAGGATGACAATGGGGAAGCAGAGCCCCACCGCCCCGATGGCTGTCGTCCCGATCCCAGGGATACGGGCAATGTAGATCCGGTCGACGATGTTGTAGAGGAGCGTCAGGATCTGCGCTGCCAGCATGGGCAGCGCGCTCCCGAGAATGCACTTCATGATGGGTCCGTTTGCGAAATCGATCTGTCTTGTTTTTTTCATGCCTGCCTCTCAGGATTCTGCCATGGCTCTGCAGCCATCTTTGTTTTCATTCTCCTGTATCTTTACTTGTAACTATCCAGTCTTTTTCTGCGCGATTTCTACAATTTTCTTCGTTTTTGCAGCGCTTTCGCTGTTTTCCCCTTCGATGACTTCGCATTGTCTTTTTTCCTATACAATGCCTCCAATAGCTTTGATGTCTTCCTTTCGTCATGCCAGTAAAAACTTATGAACGCAGAAGATATTTTGAGGTTTTTTTGGTCAAAACAGCCAAACCCCCTTGTTTTTTTCCCGGACTCGTTCTATAATGATCCTGTACATGGCAGAGGCCAATTCTCTGCCCCTCTGATTTTGCTTATGCTGGGGCAGTACTGGCTGCCCCACTTTATTCTCCCACCCACTGCTTCTGCGGAAGAGACATCTGTTTCTTCCGCAGGGCATATAAAAGTGAGAGGGAGATTTATGTGCGAACCGAAGTATTGGGTTTTTTCGCACGCACATTGACCC
>CADBUA010000310.1 GCA_902797665.1 uncultured Lachnospiraceae bacterium
ATCAAAGTGCGTTTTTGTCACCTGATTGTGTTTCTTTGTAACCTTCTGTCTCTGTCAGGCGACTCGATTAATCTATCACCTGGCCTGGGCTTTGTCAACACTTTTTTTCTGGATTTCTGAAAAAAATTTTGGTCCCCGATTTACAAGGGCTAATGCAGGCTGTCTGATCTCACGGAATCTCCCAGGTTTGCACGGATTATTCGCTTTAGCTCCATGGCTCATTTTCTGACCGCTCCAGGAACGATCATTTATGAAAGAGGTGGATGAAGGCTGCGCCCTCATCCACCTCTTCTGATCTTCCTAATTTCTTTAACTTTAAATAACTGCCGTCAATCAGCTTCTTCAGGGGTCACTTCCGTCTCCTGGGAAGCCTCTTCAGAAACCGCTTCCGTCTCCTGGAAAACTTCTTCAGGGGCCACTTCCGTCTCTCCTGGTTCTACTCCCGCTTCCTCAGACTCAGGCGCCTCCGTTCTTTCCAGTTCAGATTCCGCCTCTTCTTCAGACTCAGCCTCAATCTCCGTCCGGGTCTCTGACTCAGTCACAAACTCAAGCCCGGTCTCTGACAGATCTGCAGACAGTTCCTGAGTCCCGGCTTCTTCTGCTTCCGCCTCAGATTCCTCCAGAATCGCCGCTTCCACCTTTTCTACGTTCTCAATCCCCAGCGCAGATTTGATTGCGGAGAGATTCTTCCCAACAACAATCAGATATGCCGCAAGGCACTGGGACAGTCTGTAGAAGCACTTCGCCATAGCCCAGTCCTCCATGTCTGCGGATGTGAGATCCCGCATGGAGTAGGCGAAATGGACAGCCTGGGAGACGGCGGTTCTGTTCTTCGGGTTTTTGACAAAAGCCGAGATCCCAAGATCATACAGCACCGCAGTCAGAGAATGATCCTCCTGCCCGCCGTCCTCACGCGTATGCAGACCCTTTCCCTGATCCACAAGATACAGTGCCTTTCCGCAGAATGCCTCAAACTTTCCTGACACGATCGGCAGATAAGTGATGATGTCGTCCCGGTCCAGTTTCTCCAGGGCAATCTTCTCCAGTGCATAGCGGACGCGGCTGCCGATGTATTCTGATCCCGGGATACTTGGTGTCTCCACATCCAGTATTCTCAGAAATACGGAGTAAACCTCCTCAAAGTCACCCGCCCTCTCAATGCGGAGGATGCTTTTTGTCTCAGTTCTGATAAAGTCTCTCACTCTGTTGTCCATGATGATCTCTCAGAAAGCCGGTGCGGGAGATTTTCCAGCCGGGCCGGCTTTGTCCTTTCTGCGCAATCGATGCGTCCCATCCGTTTGGACGTCCCGTCAGTTTCCTTACATGAAAAAGAACACTCCCTCAAGTACGAAAGTCTCCTTGATCCTGGCTCTGTCAGGTATAGCTGACTCCAGGCTGGAGTCTTTTCCGGACTGTCGTCATTGATGAACCCTTGTCAGGACAGCTTCCTTGATTTTTCGGGCATATCCTAATCCCAAGCATGATAAACTGTCAAGAAGCCATAATTCTGGCACTTAGATTCGCAGGCTTCCGTCTAAGACAAACGCCAGGCTTGTCTTCTGGCCTTTCAGAGCTGTGTCTCTCCCTTTCCATTCATCCCATATGCTCATCTCATTTGCCCGGAAATATCTGAATCTACTGAGGCTCCTTCAGCCTATATATACCCGCTTGTGTTTCTGCTCACACTCGCAGCTGCAGCAGCCCTTGACTCCTGCTCTTTCGACTTACTCGGCATCAGATCTCTGGCACAGTACCAGGAGATACAAGGTCTGCCCTTCCGGGAAATCAAAGTGCTTCAGTTCCTCCGCCCGGCCCTTCTGCATCGCAGAAGTCTGCACTTCCATTTTTCTCCGCGTCTTCTCCGAAATACTCCCAGATCCTTCATTCGTGAGATCGAACCAGGCGGACAAAGCGGCCAGATCGACAGCGGTGCGAAAACGGGAGCGTATTGTCCCCAGAATCCAGAGATGACTCGTCCTCGGATCGTCCAACCCCTCTTCCGTATACCAATCCCCATCCTCCCAGGGAAAACAGATCCTGGGGCAAGCCTCCAGATCCATCCCAGGGATCAGGGGATTCAGCCTTTTACCATACCAGTTCCGGTCAAAGACCCCCTTCCATTTCTTCTTCGAAGGTCCCCTGACCGCGTTCTGAAAAGCACCCTCTTCCCCCGGATCGAAGACGTTTTCAATTTCCCGGATCCCCCATGAAGGCTCCACCTTTCGGATCTCTTCTGCCAGATTCTCCTGGAAAGTCAAAACCAGATTTCTGACGCTGCAGCAATCCGCAAAAGACTCAATGCGCCTCTCCGTCTCCTTTTCCGACAAGATTGTGTTTCGATACCCATCATCACTCCCCATGGCCATTCAACCCACTCAGATCTCACAGAAGACTATCGTCGGAGCGCTCGCGTTCCTTGATGACGACCAGCTTGTCTCCCGGCTGAAAGGTCACTTCATCATTCAGGCCTGGGCTGAGAAAACTCAGATAAGAGCCATCCGGCTGCATTTTCATGTAGCCGGCATAGACAGCATTCTCCTTTAGACAGCGGATACGAAGATCCGCGGAAGTCCAGGTATCCTCTTTGCCCAGCACATCTTCCGGAAGCACACAGAACTGTTTGCCCTCCGCGCTGAGGAGCTCACTCAGCGTATCCAGAATCAGGGGATTTGCCAGAGCCTGCGCCAGGAATCTGGTGGACACAGAGGAAGGGATGATCCTTTCGTTGAAATCCCCGAGACGCGCCAGGTTCCTGTTTTTCTCCAGACGCATCTCCGCGGTCACGGAAAACTCCCGCTCCGTGTCATCGCGAAAACTCCGGAGCCTGAGAAGTGTAAAGATCGTCTTATTGTCCGCTTCTTCATCACTGAGTGCGGGATCCGAGAGAATAATCACCTCATCACAGATTCTCGTGATGAGATCGATATCCCGGCTGCTCTTGATGTTCGCCCGGGCAATGGAGACATTGCTCACGCCTTTCCATTCCTGCCTCTCCTTTTGATCCAGCCCGGTCAGGATGACCATATCATCCTCAACAGCGAGCATGTCCATGAGGGATTTCAGCTCCCTGCCAGGCCCGAAGATGACAATCTGCTTCGAAAAGCGTTGAATCTCCGTATCTAAATGAGGAATGTCCTTCACTTCCACGGGTTTGCTCAGGATTCTCAGCTCGTTGCTGCCATCCGAAAGAATCAGAAGGCCATCATCAGGCAGGATTTCGGTGTCCCCGTCCGGCACAAGATAATGTTTTCTGTCCCGGATGATACCGGCTGGAGTCCCCTGGTCAATGAGAAGCTGAATCTCACGGAAGCTTTCCCCGGCCAGCTTCCCGGCGGGAATGATTCTAAACTCCGCTCCGTCAACAGAAAGAATCTCCGTGTAGATCATGTCCAGCTCACGCTGATAACACTTCTGGGCAATAAGCTTGGCTGTCAGATCTCCCACGTAAACCACGGCGGCATTTGAGGGCCCCGCAACCCCCGCAGGCATGATATGCGTCTTGTCGTAGATGCAGACCGCGATCTCCGGTCCCCCGCTGGTCTCGTTTCTGACCAGCGAGGAGATTGCCATAAGCGCTTTGGCATTCATGGCGTCATCATTGCTGTCAATCACGACCTGGCTGCTTTGACTGATGGAAAGATTCTCCAGATCCGCCGGATCACAGATGTCAACTCGGCGGCAGACAATGCGGATCCCTCGCGGAATCTCGATGATCTTCTTAATCCGCTCCTGCAGTCTGCCCCTCTCCTGATCCGGATCCGCAATGACGATTGTGCACTTTTCCCTCTTTCTCAGCCAGATCACCTGGCGGATTAATTCAAATGTCCCATGGCCGAAGCCGAGAATTATGACGTGCCCCTGGGTCACAACCGGGGAGTAGCCGTCCCGAATGGTCATCGTCCTGCTCTGCAGCATGCTCACAATCACAGCGACGATCGCACCCAGAAGAACCATCCCGACAATCCCGCCGATGGCCATGTACACCCGGTAAAGAAACCCTCCCTCATTATAGAAAATCACCCATCCATTGAGGGTGGCCGCAAATAAATCCCAGATGGAGGATGCGGCAGTCGCATCCTCTCCCTTGGCCCCTGAAAAGAAGATGACAAAACCCAGAAGAACCACGAAGATCATTACGAAAAAATTGAGTAGAAGTAACACAGCTATTGGATTTTCGTTGATCAGCGTATCATTCAGGTATTTCCATTTGTCCTTTAATCTGAATTTCTTGGGCTCTTTCCCCTGCTCCCCCATGCCTCCTCCATATTCAAATATTTCCAAAACTGTTATGCTACGAAATATCACTTCTGAAAGGCATCATGGCACGAAAACCATTGTATCCCCATGTCTTTATACCGGGGACCATTCGAATTTGGCAGGTGTTTCACCGGTATATGCCCGCTCGCGCCAGTTTTATAGCAAATTCTCGTGCTCGCGGGTATATTTCTGCTTTGCCTGCTATAATCAGATATGCGAACTATATATGCTGTATATACTATATATGCTGCATGTATGCAATGAATGAAATAATTTTATACGTTGTTCATGCGCAATACATAGCAGATATGCGTATGGCCTTATAATATTCCCTGTATATGTCATATGTGTTATCATGTATGCTTATATATACTTATATATGCTTTACTGCTTATCTGATTTCTCTGCCATTTCATATGGACAAAAAATAATAAATACGCACCTTGTTCTTCCTTACTCTGATTCTGTTTCTTTCCAGGAACAGGAAGCCTGTCACAAAAGCTTTATGAAACCGACACTTCGTTTGCCAGCACCTTCTTATAGTCCTCGTAATTCTTTCTCAGAAGATTCGGAGTGTCCAGCTCATAGGGACAGCGGGTGGTACAGATCCGGCAGTCAACACAGGCCTCGATCTTCTTCATCTCCGCCTGCCAGTACTCACTGAGCCAGCTCTGAGAGGGTGCCCGGCGCAGCATCAGAGACATTCTGGCGCACTGGTTGATCGTGATTCCTACAGTACAGGGCATGCAGTAGCCGCAGCCCCTGCAGAAGTCTCCCGCCAGCTCCTTCTTTTCCCCCTCGATATAAGCCCTGATCTCCTCGGTCATCTCTGGGGTGTTGTCCATGTAGGAGAGCCATTCATCCAGTTCATGGTCCCGCTGAATTCCCCAGATGGGAACAACGTGGTCAAACTGGGTCATAAAGGCCATCGCCGCATCTGAACGGGTAATCAGTCCCCCTGCCAGTCCCTTCATGCAGATAAAGCCTATCCCAAGCTCCCGGCAGCGCTTTGCCAGGCGGATCTCCCGATCAGAGGCCAGGTAGCTGAAGGGATACTGGAGGGTCTCATAAAGGCCGGATTCCACAGCCTCCTCCGCAACCCCCAGCTTGTGGGCGGTCACGCCGATGTGTCGAACCAGTCCCTGTTCCTTCGCCTGGCTCAAAGCTTCATACAGTCCGCTTCCATCCCCTGGTTTGAAAACCTGAGGAATCTGATGCAGCTGGTACAGATCAATATAGTCGGTTTTCAGAAGCCGAAGGCTTGTCTCCAGATCCCGCTTCAGATCCTCTCCATTTTTCGCTGCGGTTTTTGTGGCAATATAGAGATTTCTGCGGATCGACTGATCTTCAAAAGCGATCCCGACTTTCTCCTCACTGTCGGTGTAGGCGCGCGCCGTGTCAAAGTACCGCATCCCTCCCTCATAGGCTTTCCGGAGAAGACCCACGGCAGTCTCCACGGAATCCCGCTGAATGGGCAGAGCACCGAATCCATTCTGGGGAACTGTCATCCCCGTCTTTCCAATTGCTACATTCCTCATAATGCTCCCTCACTTTTTACTTGATCAGGCGATCCCGGCGCCATGGAAGAGTTTTACGCCGGAAAGCACCGCTGAAACCTATGACTCTCCATTCTATGACAGTTAGTATAGCGGACATGCCCACGGCAAGCAAGAATCAGCATTTACACTTTGCTAGCTGATAAACAACTAAATGCTTTCTGACGATCGAAGCGCAGGCGCCTTCAGAATCAGATAGGAGGAGGAGCGCAGGCGACTGCGCCCGCATGATACGAGCACAGGTCCCTTCTTATTTCCCTGATTCTGTATCCTTATATACCCTTATTTCCAGAATGAAGTGTGTAAATATGATTATATTCAAGTATCCATTCTGTAACATCAGTAATGGATTTAAATGTGTTATAATAAAATGTTTCACTTATCATCTTATCAATTTTTGATAACATTTTAATGATTACTATAAGATCTTCCAATTATTATATGCATGATGCTCCTCTGATCTATCTAAAGATAAATCCCCTATCCTGCAGCCGTCTCAAAAATCTCATCTCCCAGCTGCCGGTTCAGATCTTTGGGAATGGGAACCCTGTCTGAAAGCAGCTTTCAGACCCGCGAAACACGATGTGAATTAACGTTTTTCTTCTTGATTTTTCTTGCGTCCCCCTCTCCTTTCCGCTATAATTTGTTCCGCATCGTGAGGCGGCAGACTGGTAACGCGCGGGGGGAATGCGCTGCGTCTCTTGATGAGGAAGCCGAAGAGCCTTGGCTCGGATTCAGGATCTTTCTGAGCCGTAAATCCAGGTTTTTTGGCGAGAGGGAGAAGCATATGCGCGATTTAGCGCAGATACTCCTCAGTTCAGCATAATTCACTAACTATACTATGGAAAGGAAAGGAATGAGTATGAGAAAGTTTATCAGGGCAATCTCGATTCTGCTCGCCGCAATCCTGTGCATTTCAGGCAGCGCCTTTGCGGCGACAGACATCACCTCAACTTCCGCTGACACACAGAAGATCAAGCAGATCGCAGGCTTTTTTGAGCTCTTTTCCGGCATCAGTATCACCCAGATGGATACAGGAGAGAAGGATTTATACAAGTTCAGCAATGCTGCAGTCAGACGGGACGCGCTGAAGTACATCACCTATGACGCCACCGACACCTGGCCGGTCGTTCCCAGTACGGAGCAGATCTGGTCCAACTACCTGTTCGGGACAAACACTGACAACCTGCAGGGGCTTTCAGGCGGCGACTGGGGGGACAGCTATCCTTCCCTGGAAAACATTCATTTTCTGCAGAAAAACAAGAGTAAGTTTTACATCGACGCCGATGTATTCTGGATTGACAGTGAAAATCTCACCTCCAAGAAGGTCGGTCAGATCCGTCTGGTCCTCAAGAAGGACCTTTCTGCCTATTTCGGCTACCTGGTCGTATCCTTCCAGGTTCTGAAGACAGCGGATCTCAACGACGACTGGGAGACCGATGACGATCTCCAGCAGTCTCCGGTCGCGGATGTCGAAGCGAACACCCAGCTCTCAGCGGAGACTATGGTCGAGCAGAACAAGCTCCGGAATTCTGTCTGGGCGGTTCTGGACGGGGATGAAGTCATCGCCTACTACTGCTACTTTGATACGGAAAACCCCAAGGGACGCAGAATCGATGCCTACACCGGGAAGACCGGAACCTTCGTCTATACCAAGGAAGGGAACAAGGTCAAATTCCGCTATCTCGAGACAAACGCCGCCAGCTACGGCACCACGACGGTCATCAACGCTACGACAATGCAGAACACCTGGGCAAAGGGAACCACCAACATCCTGAAATGGGTGCTCAGCGGTCAGGGCAGCAACTATACCTGCTATGGATCCGATGAAATTCAGACCATGGCCGCCATGTACCTCAGGAAAGCGGGCTATACCGTGATCTCGACATCAGCCAAAAACCTGGTATCAGGCATCGTCGTCGTCACCGTATCCACCGACAAAGGCACCGTCACCATGAACATCGACCGCGTCACCGGCCGGGGCTTCACAAAGAGCGGGCAGCTGGTCGACCTTACCTGAAATAAGCTCTCTGACTTAAAAGCTCTCTGAATGAGCCGCAGGA
Source organism: uncultured Lachnospiraceae bacterium (assembly GCA_902797665.1). Classification (GTDB taxonomy): domain Bacteria; phylum Bacillota; class Clostridia; order Lachnospirales; family Lachnospiraceae; genus Porcincola. The sequence goes on from CADBUA010000310.1 coordinate 7,877, forward strand.
GCCTGATGTGTCCCGTCGGCGATCAGGAAAGAGCTGACAGCAGAAAGCATCTGTCCGCAAACACTTTCTTAAAATATCAACAAAATGCAATTACCTGTAACATAGAAGGGAAAAGAATGAACACAAAAAGAACTAATCTTAGATGTTTCCAGCTCATGGCTTTAGCCATGATCTGGATGATGGCTGCCTTTCTCCGTCCGGTGAATGCAGAGGCTGCATACGTAGAGGACGATCTGATTATTGCCACTGCTTCCCAGGAAGGAAGCACCGTGCGGCTCACCTGGAACGCTGTCACGGATGCCGACAGGTATCAGGTGTATGGGGCCGAGTATAAAGACGGAAACAGTGCCCCAAGAATGAAGAGAATCAAAACCCAGAAGGGAAGATCCTACACGAAAAAGGGTCTGAAGACCGGAATGAACTACATCTTCCAGGTCATCGCCTACGATGGCTCTGAGCGGCTCTGCAAGAGCCCGCAGGTCATCACCTACACCGGTGAGCGTGACGACGAAGGCAAGGCCGAGTTCGTGACCCCCGAAGAAACGTCAGTCAGCATTCAGGTTGGAAAGACAACGGATCTGGATGTAGATGTCGAGACAGACAACGGGGAACTGCAGGATGACTCGATCAATGAGGTCCGCTTCTATAGTTCCGACAAGACTGTCGCGGCCGTCAATTCCAATGGTGTGGTCCGCGGTGTCTCCGAAGGGTCCGCCCGCATCTACGCGGTCGCAGTCAACGGCGCCTATGCGGTGATCAATGTTCGGGTGGGCAATTCCTCCAGCAATCCGAGCTATACACCTAGTCAGAATGTAAAAAACAGCTATGAGATCCAGTTCAACGCCAATGGCGGGACCGGCTATACCGCATCCATGACCGTCGCTGTCGGCAGCACCGTCAACCTGAACGCCAATGGATATACCAGAGGCACCTCCTCGTTCTCTTCCTGGAACACCAGGGCGGACGGAAACGGCCAGTCCTATGCGGACAGAGCTTCTGTCAGAAACCTTGCCGATCCCGGCAGTGTCATCACCCTGTACGCTCAGTGGAACAGCACCTACACTGTGACCTTCAACACCAACGGCGGAAGCTACATTGCCCCGCTGACGCTCAAGGCAGGCTCCACGGTCAACCGCCCGGCTGATCCGATCAAGAACGGCTATATCTTCGCCGGATGGTATCAGAACGCCAACCTGACTTCCCCTTATCCCTTCGGATATGGCATCACCGGTGATACCACCCTCTACGCGAAGTGGACTGCCAATATCAATGTGACCGTCAGTTTCCAGACAGCCGGCGGTTCCAATGTTCCATCTCAGACGGTCGTGTCCGGCTCCAGGATTTCACGGCCATCAGACCCGTACTGGTCCGGCTACACCTTCACCGGATGGTACACGGACCCGAACGTCACCTATGGCTTTGACTTCAGCACGCCTGTGACATCAAACATGACCCTCTACGCGGGCTGGAGGCAAAACCAGATGCCCGGCGCAAGTATCAGTGCAGCCACTGTAGAGCAGCTCTACTCCAGCTACATCCGAAGGATCGGCGGCTTCGTTGACTTCAATATCAACTATGTCGAAATTCTGCCGAAGACAAACGACATTCTCCAGCTGTTCCCGAACGCTTCTTCCAATGCGGCGTTTGCGATCGTCTCTTACAACGTCAAGCCTTACGGCGATGCCACGACCTCTTCATGGTCCGCTGGCGATGGTGTCGTTGTGGATGGCTGGGTTGTCGACAAGTCAGCCTGCGTATACCTGGAGTTCAATGGCAGCAACTGGGTGATCGTGAGTTCAGGAACCGGCTGGTAATCTCCGGATCTCCAGATCTCCTTTTCCTTGAAAATCAATTGACACAGATCGGATTTCGGTCCCCCCTCCGGGGGGGACCATCCTAGAGAGGATATGAATGAAGAAAATAGCAAAAGGGCTTGCGGCTTTTCTGGCGGCTGTGATGTGCCTGTCCTTTACTGCCTCAGCGAAAACAACACAGATCACGGTTTTAACGGGCGATGCCCTGAAGATCAAGCAGATCGCGCAATTATTTGAAATCTACAGCGGCGTCGTTGTCGCCAACGACCTGGATAAAGGAAAAAATGTCACCTTCGACTTCAGCAAACAGGCGGCAAGGCGCAATGCGCTCCCGTTTCTGAGCTATTCTGCGACCAAGTCCTGGCCGGTGGTGGTGAGCACAGAACAGGTCCTCTCCAACTACCTGTTCCTGAAAAAGACCACGAAACTCAAACCGTTCTCCGGGACAAACTGGAGGAAGTCCTATCCGTCCCTGGGCGACTATAAGATTTACCGTCAGAGTTCCACGAAGTACTATGTGGACGCAAGCCTCTACTGGGTCAACGCGACAGATCTCAGCACGAAGAAGGTCGGAAAGATCCGCCTGGTCCTCAACAAGTCCGTCAAGGCCATCTACGGTTTCACGGTAAGCAGCCTCAAAGTCGTCAAGACCGCGAACCTGTCAAAGGAAGACAGCAAAGAATGGGATACCAGCGGATTGAAGAAGGCCAACGCTTCTCCTGTCGCCGGGATGGATGCCAACACAGAGCTCAACGCGGAGACCCTCGTGGAGATGAACCGCCTGAGAGATTCCGTCTGGGCTGTTCTGGATGGAAAAGAAGTCATCGCTTACTACTGCTACTCTGACAGCAATGAGCCCAAAGGCCGCAGAATTGACGCCTACACAGGCAAGAGCGCTACCTTCCACTACATCATGGATGGCGATACAGTTCTCTTCACCTATGAAGGATCCAACGCTGCCGGCAGTGGAAAGGTCGTGGTGATCAACGACACAACGATGAGAAATACATGGGCAAAAGGCACCACCAATGTCCTGAAGTTCGTCCTCCGCGGACAGGGCAGGACATACAAGTGCTACGGTTCCAATCAGATCGAGAAATTCGCCCGGAAGTATCTGCAGAAGAACGACTACAAGATCTCCTCGATTTCCGCCAAGAACCTGGTCAATGGAACCATCGTACTGACCGTCGCCTACTACAGCGGTCATGGCACCGATACCCTCACAATGACTGTTGACCGTGTCACCGCCAAGGGCTACATCGGAAATAATACTGGCAAGCGGATCGATCTGAGTGCTTATGCCTGAAATCTCTGATGCTGAAAAAACAGATGGGCATTGACGCCAGCTGTCACCAGGCCCTCTGGCAGAATCACCAGGCCTGAAATCAGAGACCCAGAGCGGGCAG
>CADBUA010000311.1 GCA_902797665.1 uncultured Lachnospiraceae bacterium
ACAAAGCAAATTCGCAGCATTCGGCAAGCGAATGCTTCCCTGAAACCCTCCGGAAGAAAGAAGCCCAGGGATTTTCACAATGAAAAAGCCGGGATCTTCCCGGCTTTGCGGTATCGCAGTTTTCTTTCTGAAACTCTTTTCGCAGAAATGTTTCTTCAGAAGCGTCCTCTCGAACGCATACTCCTGTGAAAGCGGTAGAAGGAGGACATCAGATCGTCCTCATCGTCCCCGGCGTATCCACCGTAGCCGTCCTCCCAGAGATCCTCCGCGTCCGCCCGATGCCTGGGACGTCTGGAGCGGTGGGAGCTCTCATTCCAGAGCTGGGCTTCCTCCTCCCCAAACATCTCGTGCCAGAGATTCCAGGCGGACTCCATGGAACTTTGCCGCGGCGGCGCTTCGTCGTGGTCCTCATAGAAGTTCTCATAGAAGTCCTCAAAGGGCTTTCTGCGGGGAGGCGCCTGGCTGATGTGCATGATCCGGTCATAATCCCGGCGGGATTCCGGATCGGAGAGGATACAGTAGGCGACCCCGATCTTTTTGAACTTTTCTTCATCTCCTCCGGAGTCTGGGTGATGCTGCTTTGCCAGGTTCCGGTAGGCATGCCGGATCTGCTCCGGCGAGGCGTCTGTCCTGACGCCGAGAAGCTGATAGTAGTTGTCCATGCTTCCTGTCCCGGCCTGGGGCGTACTGCCCGAGAGAGAAGCTGCATCCTCGGCCAGATTTGCCCCTGGGCATTTCATTGATTATTCTCATAAATCCAGGCTGGCTGTCCAGTCACAAGCTCCCATCCAGGTACGATGCCGGGCGCAGACTCCTGACGCCGCATGAAATGTGCGCCCGGCCTTTGCTTTTGAAATGTATGACCTCACTCAGCGAACAGCGGGCAAAGCGGACTGGAAAGTTACAATCCAGGTACATCCTGGAAATCCCACTCGCCACAGTCCGGAATACAGCAGACCTTTCTGGGAACAGGGATTCAGACAGGCCGATTTTAGCACAAAGGCACTGATAAGAGAAGAAGAAACGGATCCAGGCAGACCCTGACGCACGATGGGCTTTGGCAGCCTGAGATGCCATTAAGATCAGGCCCTGAGGTCAAAACATGTTGCTCGGGGGTTTTGCCTCCTTTTATACCGGGAACCATTCGAATTTGCCAAGTGCTTCACCGGCATATGCCCCCACAGCAGATTTGTCGCAGATTCTCACGCCCGCGGGTATATATGGGAGAGAATTGGGAAGGAATCTGGAGGGCAACGGAAGGGCAGAACTTGCACAGGGAAAGGAGAAAGTCATATAATCGGGGAAAGGAGACCGCCATCCGGCCTCCTTTCCTAACGCCGTCAGGCGCTGTCAGCTGCCGTGAAATGAGACGCGAGACAGGCTGAGAGCGATACTCGCAAGCGTGAGGATTTGCGGAACAATCTGACGCAAGCGGGCACTACCCAGGAGCGTTTTGCAGATTCTGAGGCTTCCGGGGACAAAGATGGCGCTGAATCAGGAAAAACCCGCGTGGAGTTCCGGGCGGTGATGCCCCCGGACAGAGAAGATAGAGACAGAAGTATTGGGGGAAGCATGGACTGGCAGATTTTGAATATTGTTTCGGAGGCACTGAGCCCGACCGCGCTCATGGACTTTAAAGACTGGTTCCCTGAGTTCAGCGGAATGGCTCAGTCCGTGTTGATCTTCCTGCTGGTGCTCACGTTCGGCGCCATGATGCTGGAGTGTTTCTCTGGTTTTCGGCTGGGTGCCCTGGAGCGTTTTCTGGTAGGCTTTGGGCCGGGCAGTGTGATCTCTCTGATGATTCTCACCGTCAGCTATGAGTACGAGGAGCAGGACGCTCTGCTGTACGCCCTGGCCATTGGGGCGATCTTCGGGGTTCTGAATGTCCTTCTGAATCGGGTCTTTCTTTTTGCAGCGGGCTTTGTCGCGGGAAATGCCCTGATCCGCTACCTGGAGTTCAACTACATGGACTTTGACGATGAGGGGACGCTGGGAATCGGACTGATGCTGGCGGTCTCCTTAGCGATGGCTCTGTTTTTCGCTCTTTTTGCCAAAAAGCTCCCTTATCTCTTCAGCGCCATCATCGGTGGCTGCCTTCTGGGCCTTATGATCGGTGTCTTTGTGCCCTATGAAGACATCCCCTACGCCTCCTACTATGTCGACTTTACCCTGGCGCAGACCCTTTTCTGCGCACTTCTGTGCCTGATTGGCTTCTTCGTCCAAAAGGGACGCTACAGGAAGAAGGTCAGGGAAGAAGAGGAGGAAGCGGCAAGAAAGGTCCGCGATGCAGAGGAAAAAGAAGCCTGGGCCAGGAAAGTCGAGAAGGAGGAAGAACTGGAGGAAGCTGTCGGAGAGGGGGAGGCGATTCCGGAATCTTCCGTGCAGGAACTGGAGGAGAACCTGGTCGAGAAAGCCCGGGAGCTGGCGAAGGATGCCGCAAAAGAAGCCGTGAAGATCGCTGAGAATGCCCGCCTTCAGGACCGATTTCAGGATGTGGAGGATGGCCTCTACGCCCCGGAGATTGCCGCGCAGAAACTTGGCCTTTCCAAGCAGGAGTTTTTGGATGAGATGAGGCGGAGCGGCTTCGCACTGCCGGGAGAAAAGCCGGAAGAGAAAACAGAGCGGACAGCGGAACAAAGTCAGGAAGGACAGCCTCAGGAGAAGCCGTCTGTCCCTGTGAAGCTGCTAAAGAAGACGGATCAGCCCTGCGTAATGGAAAAGTCATCAGAGCAGACAACAGAAACTGCATCAGAAAAGGCATCAGTTCAGACACAGGATGATAAAGCTGAGACAGCTTCCCCCTTCCGTGCAAAGGCAGCTGGGACAGAGCAAAGCGAGATCATCAAAGAGATTACCTTCTGAAAATCAGGACCAGCCGGGCGAAACCGGCTGGCCCTTTTTATGCCCTTCCGGCTTGACATGCCCCTATCCCCCGATATAATGACCTTGAACTTGGAGAGAGACGTATTTTATCGGAAGATTCAGGCTTTTCCCTTTCATATCGACAATAGCCAGCTGGGATTTCTGTGGATCTGAGAATTCGTAACTGTAAGGTCCGCTTTGGCCGCTTACCGCCGGGCGAGGCCATACATTTCAAAAGCAAAGGCCGGGCACAGACTGAATGCGACGACAGGAGTCTGCATCTGCCCTTGTCCTTGCACCTGCACCTGTACAGAAACTACCGACTTTTCAGCTGCGAATAGGGATACTGCATGAAAACTGGTATATGTGGAATTATATGTTGTAAAATTAGTAACAAAGATTTTAAATGATGAAATATAGACTGTGAAAAAGTTCAGAAACGGGTCATGAGAGTGCTCACAAAGGTGGATCATGGGGAGGAGCATTCTCTTTGATCCCGGCCGGAGAAGAGAGGATACGTGAGGAGGGGGCATAGATGATGAAATTGAGGCTCAAAGACAAGCTGAAAGACAGGCAAGGGATGTCCATCATCCTCTTTCTCTGCCTCATCGGGTTTGTGGCTGTGATTGGGACGATCCTTTACCCCAGACTCAGCGGGGATGAGCTGGAGAAGACAGAAGCCTCCCATACGGACAGCATCGCCTCGAACCGGGAATACATACAGGAGGCCATCGCTTCTGTTGAGGACCAGCCGGATGGCATCTATCTCTACCAGATCGGCTCAAAGAAGCTCGAGAAGAGCAGCAGGAGCATGTACAAAGCCATTGTCTCCCAGAGAGTCAACAAGTATGGCGTGTACCTGGTGATTGCGGTGGAGAAGACAGAGGGCGACATCCGGACCTGTCCCTATCTTCTGGGCAATGAAGTGAAGGGAGATACCCTGGGCTGATGGCGGATAGGGGAGCCTGAGATCTCTCAGGTCTCCCTTTTTTCAGGTTCCTGATTGCGAAGGAAAGGTCGAGCCTTCAGAGGACAGGAAGGGTCCGCCAGATCCGGGCCTGCATGTCCCTTAGATCCTTTCAGAGATGGATTGACCATGACAAGGCAGCATCCCCGCGGGGATATTTGGAGGAGCATGGAGATCAGTGTCATGAAAACGAACATCCTGATTGTCGATGACAGCAAGGCGGATCTGATGCGCGCAGCTGCTGTGCTGTCACAGGACTATCGCGTCAGCACAGTGGACTCTGCTGCGCTGGGATATGCCTTCCTGGCTGGCTGTACCCCAGATCTCATCCTGATTGACATTCAGATGCCGGAGATCTCAGGCTTTGAGATGATGGAAGCGTTGCAAGGCAATGAGGACTGGCGGAAGATCCCGGTCCTCTTTCTCACGGAGGACCTGAGCCCGGAGATCGAGGAGAAATGCTTCTTTGCGGGAGCGCTTGACTTTATCCCAAAGCCCTTTGTCCCCGCGCTTTTGAAAAGGCGTGTCGAAAAGACGCTGGAACTGCTTTACTGCCAAAGCAGGCTGAAGGCAAAGCAGGAGTCAGAGATTCGGGACACGGTACGGATTCAGGAGAATATCATTCGCCTCTGCATCAGCCTGATCGGGAACTGGGACAGCACCATCGGGGAACATGCCAAGAGAACCGCGATATTTGCAGGGATGCTGGCGGAGCGGATGAGGGAAAAGGGCATGTACCCTGGGATCCTGACACCCCGCTATATCTCCCTGATCCGGATGGCGGCGCCGCTTCACGACATCGGGAAGATCGTGATTCCCGATGCCATTCTGAAAAAGGCCAGCAGACTGACTCTGGAGGAGTACGGGAAAATCAAAGAGCATGCCGCCTCGGGCGGCCGCATCATCCGGGAGACGCTGAGCGGTCTGGAGGAGCCGGACTTTGTCCTCATCGCGGAACAGATGGCATCTTATCACCATGAGAAGTGGGCCGGCGGTGGATATCCGGACCCGAACATGAAGGGGAAGGAGATTCCGCTTTGCGCCCGGATTCTTACGGTAGCCGATGTCTTTGACGCCTTATGTTTCCGGCGGCAGTATAAAGGCGACCTGCCTACGGAGACAGTCTTTGCCATCATGGAGCAAGACCGGGGATTTCTCTATGATCCGGAGATCTGGGACAGCTTTCTGGAGATGAGAGAGGAGCTTCAGGCCCAGGTGGAGGAGATGCGTCGGGAAGAGCACACTGGATGAATCTGCGAAAAGAGGAAAAAGCAGGGCGGCGGGCAGAAAACTGAAAGAACAGGACAAGAGAATGCAGTGTTCAAAGAACCCGGGATCCCTGTGAGATCCCGGGTTTATGTCTGCTTAGGTCAGGAGAACTTCCAGAGCGTGATGGAACTCCTCCAGGAGATCCCCTTTTCCATTGTCGAGGCACCAGGTGACACCGTAACCGAAGCAGAGCTTGGAGCAGATCAGATAGAGCTCTCCCGGATCTCCCCGGTGTTTGATCTGGCCGCTCTCCTGCGCTTTTTTAAAGAGAGCGGTCATCTCTCGTGTCAGGTTGTCCGTGGCATCGAAGGTCCCCTTATCCTCTTTCAGGTTGGAGATGAAGAGCTGAGAATACAGCTCCGGTCCGAACTCAATCGATTGAGAGTAAATCGCATCGAAGACATTCTTGATCTGTTCGAAATAATTGCTGCCGGTCGAGGCCTCCTCCTGGATTTTTTCAGGCAGTGTTTCATTCAATTCCTGGTAGAACGAGGTCAGAAGGTCATCTTTTGAGTGAATGTAATGGTAAAAAGTAGGCTTTGTGATACCTACCGAGGCGCATATTTCCCCGATAGAAACA
>CADBUA010000312.1 GCA_902797665.1 uncultured Lachnospiraceae bacterium
GCACGAACAATTATATAAACATAATAATGATGCTGAACCGTACTGAAACAGATATTCTATAGGCTATCTGCGTCAGAATAGACCTATGTCAGATGGCTCCCTGGTCAGCGCTCCCAATCGATGCCCGGGGGCGCTTGCAAGACATCGATGGGGAGGCGGAGAGGGGGGATTGCCGCTTGCAGAGCCTGCTTTTTTCTGTACAATAGGGTGGAGCTTTTCAAGAAACGGAGGGAGACATGATTTCAGCAAACGACGTTACGCTGCGTCTGGGTAAAAAGGCACTTTTTGAGGATGTCAACATCAAGTTCACAGAGGGAAACTGCTATGGTGTAATCGGAGCCAACGGCGCCGGGAAGTCCACCTTCCTGAAGATTCTGTCAGGGCAGTTGGACACAAGCAATGGGACTGTCACGATGACGCCCGGCCAGCGGCTTTCCATGCTGGAGCAGGACCAGTTCAAATACGATGATCAGCTGGTTCTGGATACAGTCATTCAGGGAAACCAGCATCTCTATGATGTCAGCAGGGAGAAGAATGCCCTCTATGAGAAGGAGGATTTCTCCGATGAGGATGGGATCCGAGCCTCGGAACTGGAGGCGGAGTTTGCCGAGATGAACGGCTGGGAAGCGGAGAGCGACGCGGAGTCTCTTCTGAACGGCCTGGGAGTGGAGACGGAATTCCACACGAAGCTGATGAAGGAGCTGAAGGGTGCCCTGAAAGTCAAGGTTCTGCTGGCCCGGGCTCTTTTCGGTAACCCGGATATCCTGCTTCTGGATGAGCCCACGAACCATCTGGACCTCGATGCCATCCGCTGGCTTGAGGAGTTTCTGATCAACTTCCAGAACACGGTCATTGTGGTCTCTCATGACCGTTACTTCCTGAACAAGGTCTGCACCTATATCGCGGACATTGATTATGGAAAGATTCAGCTCTATGCTGGCAACTATGACTTCTGGTATGAGTCCTCCCAGCTGAGAATCCGCCAGATGAAGGAGGCCAATAAGAAGAAGGAAGAGCAGATCAAGGAACTGCAGGAGTTTATCGCCAGGTTCTCCGCCAATGCTTCCAAGTCGAAGCAGGCGACCTCCCGGAAGCGGGCGCTTGAGAAGATCCAGCTTGACGACATCCGCCCCAGCTCCCGCAAGTACCCCTACATCGATTTCCGGCCGGAGCGTGAGATCGGGAATGAGGTGCTGATGGTGACCGGTCTCAGCAAGACGGTGGACGGGAAAAAGCTGCTCGACGACATCTCCTTTACGCTGGGCCATGATGACAAGGTGGCCCTGGTCGGCGGAAATGAACAGGCCAAAACCATGTTCTTTAAGATCCTGATGGGGGAAGAGAAGCCGGATGAGGGGACTTTCAAGTGGGGCGTCACCACTTCCAGAGCTTACTTTCCGCGGAACTATACCAAGGAGTTTGACAGCGATCTTACCATCGCCCAGTGGCTGACCCAGTATTCCGAAATCAAGGATCAGACCTATGTGAGGGGCTTCCTGGGGCGTATGCTCTTTGCAGGGGAGGACGGCGACAAGAAGGTCCGCGTGCTCTCCGGAGGGGAGAAGGTTCGCTGCCTTTTCTCAAAGATGATGATTTCCCAGTCCAACGTGCTGCTCTTCGATGAGCCCACCAACCATCTGGACATGGAGTCGATTACAGCGCTCAACAACGGGATGATCAAGTTCCCGGGGGTCATGATCTTCAGCTCCCGCGACCATCAGATCGTCCAGACCACGGCAAACCGGATCATGGAGATTCTGCCGAACGGAAAGATGATCGATAAGATCACCAGCTACGATGAGTACCTCGAGAGTGACGAAATGGCACGGAAGCGTACCGTCTACACTGCCGAGATCGAAGAAGAAGTGCTGGAAGAGGAAGATTAAATCTGAGGGGGCGGCTCTGCCGCCCCCTTTTGCTATACAGGAGCCTGTCAGCGCTTTCTTTCTGTTCTGATCTGAATATTTGTCTCAGGAAGAAAACATAATCGTCATTCAGAGTCCGCTTTGGCTGCTGGTCGTCGAGCGGGGTCATACAGACCAAAAGCAAAGGCCGGGCGCACTTTCAATGCGGGCAAGGAGCCCTGGCCCGGCCGAATGCCTACAGGAGCCTCAGGCCGGACAGCGACTATACCGGGAACCATTCGAATCTGCCAGCTGCTTCACCGGTATATGCCCGATCGCGCCAAGTCTGCAGCAGATTTTCACGCTCGCGGGTATAGCACGATTGCGATTCCTTCCGGACTCCTCAGGCTGGCCTGGGATTTTTGCGGGCGATATTTTTGCTTTCTGGCAAATGGACAAAGACGTTTGAATATGCTAAGATACTTGAGAATTGCGTCCTGCGGAGAGCAGAAGTGCTCGGTCTGTGTGCGCAGGAATCTGCCGCCAGGCAGGTTATGCAAGGGACGGCCTCCAACGGACGGCCGGAGAGAGTTGCAGCGAATAAGGAGGAACAAACAAATGGCAAGACAAATGAAGACCATGGATGGGAACCAGGCCGCCGCATATGCATCCTACGCATTTACGGATGTGGCAGCAATGTATCCCATCACACCGTCATCCGTTATGCCGGAGCATACGGATGAATGGGCAACTCAGGGGATGAAGAACATCTTCGGCCAGACAGTTCAGATCACCGAGATGCAGTCCGAGGCGGGTGCCGCCGCTGCCGTCCATGGATCTCTCGCGGCTGGCGCGATGACGACCACCTACACAGCGTCCCAGGGCCTTCTGCTCATGATCCCGAACCTTTACAAGATCGCGGGCGAGAGACTTCCGGGTGTGTTTGATGTCTCCGCGCGTGCGCTGGCAAGCCATGCACTGTCTATTTTTGGTGACCACTCCGATGTCTATGCATGTCGGCAGACAGGTGCCTGCATGCTCTGCGAATCGAGTGTTCAGGAAGTCATGGATCTGACTCCGGTTGCGCATCTTTCCGCGATCAAGGGCCGCCTTCCCTTCATCAACTTCTTCGACGGTTTCCGTACCTCCCACGAGATTCAGAAGATCGAGCAGTGGGATTTCGAAGACCTGAAGGAGATGTTCGATTTTGAGGCACTCCAGGAGTGGAGAGATCAGTGCCTGAATCCGAATCATCCCTGTGAGAGAGGCTCCGCACAGAACCCGGATATCTTCTTCCAGGCTCGTGAGGCGATTAACCCCTACTACGATGCGATGCCGGCGATTGTCCAGAGCTACATGGACAAGGTCAACGCCAAGATCGGCACCGACTACAAGCTCTTCAACTACTATGGCGCAGCGGATGCGGAGTCTGTCATCATTGCCATGGGTTCTGTGAACGACACCATCGAGGAGACCGTCGACTACCTGAACGCCAAGGGCGAGAAGGTCGGCGTCATCAAGGTCCGCCTGTATCGTCCGTTCTGCGCAGAGGCACTGATCGGCGCGATCCCGGCAAGCGTCAAGAAGCTCGTTGTGCTTGACCGCACCAAGGAGCCGGGCGCTCTCGGCGAACCGCTGTATCTCGATGTTGTGGCTGCCCTCAAGGGGACCCAGTTCGATCAGATCCCGGTCTACTCCGGACGCTATGGCCTTGGCTCCAAGGATACAACGCCGGCTCAGATCGTCGCTGCTTTCGAGAACACCGAGAAGAAGAAGTTCACCCTCGGTATCGTGGACGATGTCACCAACCTGTCGCTGACCACCGGCCCGGCCCTTGTGACCACTCCGGAAGGCACGATCAACTGCAAGTTCTGGGGTCTTGGCGCAGACGGTACTGTTGGCGCGAACAAGAACTCCATCAAGATCATCGGCGACAACACCGATATGTATGCTCAGGCGTACTTTGATTACGACTCCAAGAAGTCGGGCGGCGTCACCATGAGCCACCTGCGCTTCGGCAAGAAGCCGATCAAGTCCACCTACCTGATCCATACGGCCAACTTCGTTGCGTGCCACAACCCGGCATACATCCGCAAGTACAACATGGTCCAGGAACTGGTTGACGGCGGCACCTTCCTGCTGAACTGCCCGTGGAGCGGTGAGGAGCTGGAGAAGGAGCTTCCGGGACAGGTCAAGGCCTACATCGCGAAGCACAACATCAAGTTCTACACCATCGACGGTGTCAAGATCGGCATCGAGGTCGGCATGGGCCCGACCAGGATCAACACCATCCTTCAGTCCGCATTCTTCAAGCTGGCTGCGATCATCCCGGAGGAGAGAGCCATTGAGCTCATGAAGGCTGCCGCGAAGGCTACCTACGGCCGCAAGGGTGATGACGTTGTCAAGAAGAACTGGGATGCCATCGACGCTGGCGCGAAGCAGGTTGTCGAGGTTCAGGTTCCGGCGTCCTGGGCTGACTGCGCGGATGAAGGACTTGACTTCCCGAAGGCTGAGGATGGCCGTAAGGATGTTGTTGACTTCGTCAACACTGTTCAGATCGCTGTTTCCGCACAGGAAGGCAACAACCTTCCGGTTTCCGCGTTCAAGAACTATGTCGACGGCACGACCCCGTCCGGCGCTGCTGCCTATGAGAAGCGCGGCATCGCGGTCATGGTTCCGGTCTGGAATGCTGACAACTGCATCCAGTGTGCACGCTGCTCCTATGTCTGCCCGCACGCGGTTATCCGCCCGTACGCACTGACTGATGAAGAAGCAGCTGCTCTTCCGGCATCTCAGAAGACGATTCCGATGGTCGGCATGCCGAACTACAAGTTTACAATCGCTGTGTCCGCTTACGACTGCACAGGATGCGGATCCTGCGCGAATGTCTGCCCGGGCAAGAAGGGCGCCAAGGCGCTGGAGATGAAGCCGTTTGCTCAGAATACAGACGAGCAGCCGGGCTTCGACTACTGCGTCAAGCTTCCGATCAAGCAGGACGTCATCGACAAGTTCAAGGAGAGCACAGTCAAGGGTTCCCAGTTCAAGCAGCCGCTGCTTGAGTTCTCGGGCGCCTGCGGTGGATGCGGTGAGACCCCGTACGCGAAGCTGGTTACGCAGCTCTTCGGCGACCGGATGTACATCGCAAACGCGACTGGCTGCTCCTCGATCTGGGGCAACAGCTCACCGTCTACTCCGTACACGGTCAATGCCAAGGGCCAGGGCCCGGCATGGTCGAACTCCCTGTTCGAAGATGCCGCTGAGTTCGGCTTCGGTATGCTCCTGGCGCAGAATGCGCTCCGCGATAGCCTGAAGGCGAAGGTTGAGGCGATGATGGCTGACGGCAAGATCACGGCAGAAGGCCAGGCCTGGGTGGATACCTTCATCGACGGCAAGACCAACGCTCCGGCAACGGAAGCTTTGATCAAGGCGCTCGAGGCTGACGGCTCCGACGATGCCAAGGAGATCCTGAAGAATAAGGATTACCTGGCAAAGAAGTCCCAGTGGGTCTTCGGCGGTGACGGCTGGTCTTACGATATCGGCTTCGGCGGTGTGGACCACATCCTGGCTTCCGGCAAGGATGTCAACATCTGCATCTTCGATACTGAGGTTTATTCCAATACGGGCGGACAGTCTTCCAAGGCTACCCCGACCGGTGCTGTGGCTCAGTTCGCCGCGGCCGGCAAGGAGACCAAGAAGAAGGATCTGGCTTCCATGATGATGAGCTATGGCTATGTCTATGTAGCTCAGGTCGCCATGGGCGCAGACTTCAACCAGTGCGTCAAGGCCTTTGCAGAGGCTGAGGCATATCACGGCCCGTCCGTCATCATGTGCTACGCACCGTGCATCAACCACGGAATCAAGAAGGGCATGGCGAAGGCTCAGACCGAGGAAGAACTGGCAGTCAAGGCTGGTTACTGGCATCTGTTCCGCTACAACCCGGATCTCAAGAAGGAAGGCAAGCCGGCCTTCACGCTTGACTCCAAGGCTCCGACAGATGATTACAAGCAGTTCCTGGACGGCGAGGTCCGCTACAACTCTCTGAAGAGAGCGAACCCGGCTCGCGCTGAGAGGCTCTGGGAGAAGTCCGAGGGTGAGGCGAAGGATCGCTATGATTATCTGAACAGGCTGATCAAGCTTTACAGCCCGGAAGGATGATCAGACTGAAATGAATTGACAGCTGAATGATGCGGCTGCCGCGGCATGGTCTGCCGCGGCAGCCGTTTCTTTATTACAGGAAGCAGCAATGCCCGTCCGCGCAGGGGATTCTGGAGATCCCTCCGGGCGCGGATCAATCCAATTTCGGAAAATGCCATGGAGGACAGACATGAAGAAAGCGGCAAGTGAGGTCTTTACGGCGCGGGATGCGCAGCGGATTCTGCTCTGCATCAGTGCAGGCGTCCTGATGGCCGTCAACCTGAGAACCTTTGTCCATGCGGGAGGCCTATTTCCAGGCGGAATCTCAGGACTCACCGTTCTGATCCAGGACATCTTCGAGAAGTACCTGGATATCGATATCAGCTATGGCCGCCTGTACCTGCTGCTCAACCTCTTCCCAATTCTTCTGGGTTTTCGGAAGATCGGCAAAAAGTTTACTCTGTATTCGTTTGTGGTGATCGGCACCGTCACGTTCCTGACAGAAGTCATGCCGATCTACACCATCACCTCCGACCCGCTCCTGATCAGCGTTTTTGGCGGTATTCTGAATGGGGCCGCGGTGGCGCTGGCACTCCTGGCAGGGGCAACTTCCGGGGGAACGGATTTCTTCGCGATCTACCTGTCAGAAAGGTTTCAGGTGGACGGCTTCAACTTTGTCATGGGCTTCAACGCCGTGATGCTGACGACGGCAGGACTGCTTTTTGGATGGGAAAAGGCCCTCTACTCGATCATCTTTCAGTTCGCATCGACTCAGATCATTCACTTCCTGAATAACCGTTACAAGAAGAACACCCTGTTCATTGTCACGGATCACCCGGATGAGGTGATTGCCTGCATGTACCGGGATGAGCACCATGGCATCACCGAGATGAAAGTCTTCGGAACCTACAAGCAGAAGAAGGAGCGGACGATGCTCTACTCCGTCATTTCCACACCGGAACTGAAAAAGGTGCTGGGAGATCTGAAGGAAGTAGATCCGCGTGCTTTCATCAATGTCATCCGGACCGACCAGGTCTCCGGCCGCTTCTATATGAAGCCCAACGATTGAGCGGGCAGCGGATGCCGCGATGGATCAAAAACATGTTATAATGGGGATTGCCGCTTAAAAAACGGGGGAAATGGGAGGTCTTTGGGATGGGGAAGACAGAAAGAAGGACGGGAGGCAGCTTTGCGGGAGGAATTTTTTGGGCAATCATGATCTTTCTTTTTCTGCTCAGTCTTTCGGTGGTCGTGACGCTCTTTTTCCGGCTGCCCTACTACCTGGACATTCGCCTTCTGGATCTTCCTGAGCGCTCCGGGAGATCAGTCACGGAAATCCGGGCTGCTTATGATGCCATGATCGACTATATGGCCATCTGGAACAGAGGAAGTCTGACGATTCCGGGCTTTGCCATGTCTGAACATGGGCGGATCCACTTTGAGGACTGCAAGGAAATTTTTGACCTGGTGCAGATCCTTTTTCTCGCAAGCGGCATCTTTACAGCGGTGAGTTTTGTCCGTCATAGAAAGAGTCCGTATTGTGGCTATCTCCGGGCGGCAGGAATTCTTTCCCTGATTTTCCCGGCGCTGATTCTCTCCTTTGCGCTGCTGAGCTGGGAGAAGATGTTTATTCTTTTTCACCGTGTATTTTTTCGGAACGATTACTGGCTGTTTGACTCCAGCGTGGATCCGGTGATTCTGATCCTCCCGGATTCCTTTTTTCTTCAGTGTGCCCTGGAGATTCTGCTGATTGTGCTGATCGGAGCGGGGATCTGTCTGGCCCGGGCGGAGAGAAGGAAGATCCGGATCTCATCCGGCAGAAGAACATGGTCAGGAAGCGGTGGAGGCCGGGGGAATGCCCGGAGGAGATCCTAGGCTGAGAGCTGAAAGGTCTGCGCTGCAGGGAGGGGAAAAGTGAGCATTCCGGCAGGCTTTTGTTCCGTGAAGCCCTCTGCGAAGGAGAGACGCCGCAGAAAGGAACTTACATAGCCAAAACACACATTTGCATTAACGTGCATACAATTTAAGTATATAG
The DNA here is from genome assembly GCA_902797665.1 of uncultured Lachnospiraceae bacterium. Taxonomy (GTDB): domain Bacteria; phylum Bacillota; class Clostridia; order Lachnospirales; family Lachnospiraceae; genus Porcincola. The sequence goes on from CADBUA010000312.1 coordinate 8,014, forward strand.
CTGAATATGCATTCATGAGGTATATAACTGAAATTATATATGTGCGATGTACAGTTGTAGATATCGTCATCTCTATAGGCACTGGCATGTGTCAGATATAAAAGGAATGGATTGAAATCTGAATCAGAATTGCATAGCGTTTGGTCCTTTAATGATTTTGGGATCTTTCGCGGAAAGGGGAGCAGATCCCTGGCAAGATCTGGATAGGGAAGGAGCTTAGATTCAATGGATTGGAACAGTTTGCGCGCGTATGAACTCGTCCGGGAGGAGGAACTTCATGATATCGGCTCGAAGGGGATTCTTCTCCGTCACAGAAAGACTGGAGCGCGGGTCCTGTGCATCGAGTGCGAGGATGAGAACAAGGTATTCAACATCGCCTTCCGGACTCCTCCTGTGGACTCCACCGGCGTCGCGCACATCATCGAACACACGGTGCTCTGCGGAAGCCGGAAGTTCCCATCCAAGGATCCTTTTGTGGAGCTGGTGAAAGGTTCCATGAACACCTTCCTGAATGCGATGACCTTCTCGGACAAGACCATGTTTCCGCTGGCAAGCTGTAATGACCAGGACTTTCGGAATCTCTGTGATGTCTACCTGGATGCGGTCTTTTATCCGAATATCTATCAGAAGGAGGAGATCTTCCGCCAGGAGGGCTGGAACATGCAGCTGGAAAATCCGGAGGATGAGATCGTCTACAACGGCGTAGTCTACAATGAGATGAAGGGAGCCTACTCTTCCCCGGATGAGGTTCTGGAACGGCAGATCATGCAGTCCCTGTTCCCGGATACGACCTACGGGGTTGAGTCGGGCGGAGATCCGGAGCACATCCCGGAACTGACCTACGAGCAGTTTCTGGATTTCCACAGGGCCTACTATCATCCTTCCAACTCCTATATCTATCTCTATGGCAATATGGACTTTGAGGAGCGCCTGGCCTTCCTGGACCGGGAGTATCTCTCCCATTTTGACTTTTGCCCAGTAAACTCGGAGATCTCTCTCCAGGCGCCTTTCCAGGAGCCTACAGAGATCTCGATCCGCTATCCTGTCGCCCAGAGCGATCCTTTGGAGGACAATACCTACTTCTCCTGGAACGCTGTGATCGGGGAGAGCGGAGACAGCAGGCTGGCCAACTCCTTTGCGGCATTGGAATATGTCCTCCTGGAGGCACCCGGAGCGCCCCTGAAGAAGGCCTTGATTGACGCCGGGATTGGAAAAGATGTCTACGGCTCCTACGATTCCTCCATCCGTCAGCCGGTCTTCTCTGTCATTGCCAAGGGCGCGAATCTGGAGGATGCGGAGCGCTTCCGCAGGATCGTGCGGGGAACTCTGGAGAAGCTGGCCTCAGAGGGGCTGAACCCCAAGGAGATTGAGGCAGCGGTCAACAGCATGGAGTTCAAGTTCCGGGAAGCGGACTTTGGCGGCTATCCCAAGGGCCTGATCTATGGGATCGACGCCATGGACAGCTGGCTCTACGATGACAATGAACCCTTTTCCTACCTGATCCAGGAGGAAGATTTTCGCTTTCTTCGGGAAAAGATCGGAAGCTCTTACTATGAGGATCTGATCCGGACCTGCCTGCTTGAAAATCCGCATACTTCCTATGTGACGGCTGAACCAGCCCGGGGGATGACCTCGGAGATGGAGGAGCTGACGCGGAAGAAACTTTCTGACTATAAGGCTTCCCTGAACCGCGATCAGATCGCGGAACTCATCAGAAAGACCCAGAATCTCCGCCTCTTTCAGGAAACGCCCTCCAGCCAGGAGGAGCTTGAGAAGATCCCGATGCTGAAGCGGGAAGACCTCAGGAGAGAGACGAGAGGGGTGAAAAATGAAGTCCTGGAGCAGGAGGGTGTGAAGCTGGTCTGCCATGACTATCAGACCAACGGAATCGCTTACATTCAACTTCTTTTTGACGTCTCCGGGCTTTTGGCGGAGGAACTTCCTTATTTCGGGATCCTCAAGGCCGTGCTTGGAGATGTGGACACAGAGAACTACAGCTACAGTGAACTGGCCACTGAGATTGGCAGAAGGACAGGCGGCATTCAGACCGGGATCTCGGTCTACCCGAACATGGAGCGTTCTGACAGCCTGAAGGCTGCCCTGGCACTTCAGATCTCCACCCTGCCCGGCGAAATCGATTTTTCCATTGACATCGCCCGGGAGATCCTTCTGAACTCAAAGTTTGACGACGATAAGCGCCTGGGAGAGATCATCCGGAAGCTCAAGAGCCGGACAGGTTCTCAGCTGATCCAGGCTGGGCATCTCACGGCAGTGCACCGCTGCCTGTCCTATTTCTCCGCGGAGGAGGCTTTCACCGACGGCATCGCCGGAGTCTCCTTCTACCAGAAACTGCTGGAGATTGAGGGAGACTTCGAGGGCAGGAAGGAGGAACTGAAGGAACATCTCCGGAGCATGCTCAGAAAGATCGCGGTCAGGGAGAATCTCTGTGTGAGCTTTACCGGAGACCGGGAGCTGGCATTAAGGCTCTTGGACAAGGCACTCTCTGCTTTCCCGGGAGAGACCGGGAAAGGCGGCATCTTCGGGGAGATCACAGATCTTCCCTGCTCGATCAAGAACGAGGCTTTCCTCACCCCGGCCAAAGTCAGCTATGTAGCGGAGGGAGGAAACTTCCGGGAGGAGGGCTTTGCGTACACGGGCGCGCTCTCAGTGCTGAAGGTGATCATGAATTATGATTACCTCTGGCAGAACCTCCGTGTCATCGGCGGAGCTTACGGCTGCGGGGCTTCCTTCGCCCGCAACGGATCCGCGATCTTCTACTCCTACCGGGATCCGCACATCAAAAATACCCTGAAGGTCTACGAGGGGATCCCTGCGTACCTCAGAAGCTTTACGGCCGATGAGCGGGAGATGACGAAGTATGTCATTGGGACCATTTCTGACTTTGATGTCCCCCTGACTCCGCGCATGGCTGGAAACAGATCCATGTCTCTGTACATGAACGGGATTTCCAGGGAAAAACTTCAGAAAGAACGGGATCAGGTCCTTGACTGCAGCGAGGAGGATATCCGGGCTCTGGCTCCGATGATGGAGGCTGTTCTGAGTAAGAACGCTCTCTGCGTGGTCGGAGGGGAGGACAAGATCCGTTCGGAGAAGGAGCTGTTCAAAAACCTGCTGCCCCTCTCCTGAGGGAGCGCGAGAGCGGGAAGCAGTCGGATCTGCCAGCATTTTCAGCGGGATATGCCCGCTCGCGGGCAGAAGAGGGGAGGGGGATCCTTGAGCGGGCAGATTGAACTTCAGGGGATGGTGCTTGAGGCCGCCCCGGCCGGGGAGTATGATCGGAGAGTCGTGCTTCTGACCGCAGAGCGGGGGAAGATCACAGCCTTCGCCCGGGGCGCCAGGAGGCAGAACAGCCTCCTTCTGGCCGGCACGGTGCCGTTCTCCTTTGGACGATTCCGCCTCTATGAGGGGCGGAGTGCCTACACGCTGGTCGGAGCGGAAATCTCCAACTACTTTGATTCCCTGAAGACCAATTTCGAGGGAGCCTACTACGGCTTTTATTTCTGCGAGTTCGCAGAGTACTACAGCCAGGAGAACCTGGACGGAACCGATGTTCTAAACCTGATCTACGCTGCCCTCCTGTCTCTGCAGCATTCGGAGCGCGACAAGCGCCTGGTCCGTTCTGCTTTTGAGGTGCGCCTGATGGTGCTGCAGGGGGAGTTTCCCCAGGATGTGGTGGCAGACGAGTCCCTCAGGCTTGGGACCAGACAGGCGTTTTATCATATGATTCACGCACCGGTGGGAAAACTGTTTTCCTTCAGGGTGAATGATGAGATTCTTCGGGAGATCCAGCTCCGGACGGACAGAATCCGTGAGCGCCTTCTGGATAAGCCCCTTCGCTCCCTGCAGATTTTGAAAACCGTGACGGAAACAGAGACATCAGGGGATGAAGGCTCCATGAAAACGGGGAAGGAATGAGACACACATGGAAGTGAGTGGGAAAGGAAAAAAGTCAGGATACTGCGCCATCGTGGGCCGACCCAATGTGGGCAAGTCAACCCTGATGAACCATCTGATCGGCCAGAAAATCGCGATCACCTCCGGTAAACCGCAGACGACCCGCACGAAAATCCGCACGGTCTACACGGATGAGCGCGGACAGATCGTTTTTCTAGACACCCCCGGCATCCATAAAGCCAAGAACCGCCTTGGAGAATACATGGACGAGCTGGCGCTGGAGACGCTGCCGGATTCCGATGTGATCCTCTGGATTCTCGACGCAGGGCAGCTTTCCCGGGAAGAAGACGGCTCCATCAGAAGACAGCTGAAGCTGGTGAAAAAGCCGGTGATTCTGGTCCTGAACAAGGTGGATCAGCTAAAAAAGGAGGATCTTCCGGAGATCCTGAAGAAGGCTGAAAGTCTTTTCCCGGCGGTGGACATCATCCCGGTCTCGGCCCTTCGGTCCGTCAACATGGATTCTGTCCTCGAGGCGGTCTACTCCTGCCTGCCCGAAGGCCCTTACTTCTACGACGAGGAGGAGGTCACGGACGCGACCATGCGGGAGATTGCCGGGGAGATTATCCGGGAGAAGGCCCTCCGGAGCCTTCAGGATGAGGTCCCCCACGGGATCGCCGTACAGATCCAGTCGATGAAGGAGCGGCAGAGAAAGAAGAAAAGGGGGAACAAGGCGGAAGATGGCCCGGTGCTCGTCCTGGATCCGGATTTCGATTCTGAGCAGAACGGGATGATCTGGGATATCGAGGCGGATCTCATCACGGAGAAGGAGTCCCACAAGGGGATCATCATCGGGAAAGGCGGATCTATGCTGAAGAAGATCGGCATGGAGGCCAGAGCCGGGATCGAGGAGATGACTGGCAGCCAGGTCAATCTGAAGCTGTACGTCAAGGTCCGCAAAGACTGGAGGGACAACCCGGCCTATCTCAGAAGCCTCGGCTATAGCAGGAAGAAGATCTGAGCGCATGGCCTCGTCTGACTGTATTTTCTCGCTCGGCGCAAAGTGCGCAAAGCGGACTGGACAGTGAAAAACGCCCTTCTTTGAAAGGAAAAAGGAGCGGATGGCAGACACTTTTTGGGATCGCGGCCTCCCCCGGTTTTTCATAGGCTCCTATTGAGGGCGCAGCGGACGGACTTCTGTCATAGAAGCAGCTTCCGGGCGGGAGCAGCCGCTTCCGGGCACATGCGGCAGAATGGCGGAGTGACCCCTGTTTCCGACTGCGTTTCAGTTGAAATGTCATTACCCTCACGCTATAATATGCCCTTACGGGAGGAGAACAGATGAGGTCTCGGCATGCTTTTCGCCTTCTTGTGTGTCTCGCTCTGGCGGTATTTCTCTCCGGGTGCAGCCAGCTGAACCGGATCATTGGCCTGGAGGAGGATGACTGGAAGACCTGGACACCGGATAATACAGCAGTTCAGATTGCCCAGGATGGGCAGGTGACAGAGACGATCTTTGAGACGCTTGATCGGAGCTATTATGACGTCGATGAGCTTCAGGATCTGATTGCCCGCTCTGTCCGGGAGTACAGAGAGGCGAACGGGGAGGAAAGCATCAGTGTCCCGGTCTTTGAGTTTGCGGAGGGGAAGATCCATCTGGTTCTGGTCTACCGGAGCGTGGACGATTTTTCTGCCTACAATCAGCTGGTTCTTTTTAACGGCTCCATGCTGGACGCGGAGATGCAGGGCTATCTCTTCTCGAACACGTTCAGCAGGGTGGAAGGCTCTGAGATCCGGGAAAAGGAGCTTCCAGCCTCCGAGGTGCTGAGTCATAAAGAGTACCGGGCTGCGGTATCGGACGGAACACATATCGTCCAGGTGCCGGGGAAGATCCGTTATGTCTCAACGGGGGCTCAGCTTCTGAACAGTCACACAGCCCGTCCCGGGGGGATGACCGGGCAGCGTGAGGAGAAGGGGCTGCTCCTCCCCTCCAACAATGTTTACTACAAGGAGGGGGAGCGGAAGATGGACCTTCAGGATCTTCTTCTTGAGACGGAACTTTCCGGGGATGAGCTGGACCGAAGCTATCTGTATGTGCTGTATGAGAAGGATGCGCCGGGAGAGGCCGGGGGAGAGTGAAAAAAGGGAACTGTAAGCATTCTTTGCGCGCTTTGCGCCGAGCGAGCTGATTCAGTTCAAAAGAAAAACGGAGACCGGGATGCCGGGAAGGGCTGAAGAGATTGATGTGAACGGCAGGGAGGACAAGAATGGAAAAAACGATGGACAAGATTGTGGCACTGGCGAAGAACCGGGGGTTTGTGTACGCGGGCTCTGAGATCTACGGCGGGCTGGCGAATACCTGGGACTACGGCAATCTTGGTGTGGAACTGAAGAACAATGTCAAGAGAGCCTGGTGGCAGAAGTTTGTCCAGGAGAGTCCCTACAACGTGGGTGTGGACTGCGCCATCCTGATGAATACGCAGACCTGGGTGGCTTCCGGGCATGTGGGCGGTTTCTCAGATCCTTTGATGGATTGCAAGGAGTGCCACGAGCGCTTCCGCGCGGATAAGCTGATCGAGGACTTCTGTGCCGAAAAGGGCATTGACCTCGGCCGGAGCGTGGATTCTCTGAGCCAGGCGGAGATGAAGGCTTTCATCGAAGAACACCAGATTCCATGCCCCTCCTGCGGCAAGCACAACTTCACGGATATCCGCCAGTTCAATCTGATGTTCAAGACCTTCCAGGGTGTCACGGAAGATGCGAAGAACGTGGTTTACCTGCGCCCGGAGACAGCCCAGGGCATCTTCGTCAACTTCAAGAATGTCCAGCGGACCTCCCGGAAGAAGATTCCCTTTGGCATCGGTCAGATCGGAAAGTCCTTCCGCAATGAAATCACCCCAGGCAACTTCACTTTCAGAACCCGCGAGTTCGAGCAGATGGAGCTCGAGTTCTTCTGCGAGCCGGGCACAGACCTGGAATGGTTTGACTACTGGCGGAGCTTCTGCAAGAATTGGCTTCTGTCGCTGGGGATGAAGCCGGATGAACTGAGGGCAAGGGATCATGACCCGGCGGAGCTTGCTTTCTACTCCAAGGGAACCACGGATCTGGAGTTCAGGTTCCCCTTCGGCTGGGGCGAACTCTGGGGCATCGCGGATCGGACCGACTATGACCTGGGCCGCCATCAGGAGACTTCCGGTCAGGATATGACCTACTTTGACGAGCGGACCAACAGCAAGTACCTTCCCTATGTCATCGAGCCGTCGCTGGGAGCCGATCGTGTCGTGCTGGCCTTCCTCTGCGCCGCCTACGATGAGGAGCTTCTGGATGCCGAGAAGAACGACGTCCGGACAGTCCTTCGCTTCCATCCGGCCCTGGCTCCGGTCAAGATCGGGGTTCTGCCGCTGTCGAAAAAGCTTTCGGAGCCGGCGGAAAAGATCTGGCAGATGCTCTCGAAGAAGTACAACTGTGAGTTTGATGACCGCGGAGCCATTGGCAAGCGCTACAGAAGACAGGATGAGATTGGGACACCGTTCTGCGTGACCTATGATTTCGATTCTGAGAGCGACGGGTCTGTCACCATCCGCGAGCGCGACAGCATGGAGCAGGTCCGCGTGAAGATCGACGAACTGCTTTCCTGGTTTGAGGGCAGATTCGATTTCTGATCGGGATCATGTATCATGATACCCGCGAGGAGATAAGAGAGGAGATAAGAGGGGAGAGAGCCCGTAAAGGCCTCCGACCGCTTCAGTTTTCAAGGCAGCACGGCACCCGGCAAAAGGGGTGCCTCAAGTGATAAAGAACAGCAAAGCATCATGAAGGAGGAGTATCCATGAATGGCAATATTGTAGTAGGGCAGTCCGGCGGACCGACCGCTGTCATCAATTCATCGCTGGCAGGTGTCGTCTCGAAGGCACGTGAGTTGGGCGTTTCCAAGATCTATGGCATGCACCATGGGATTGAGGGCTTTCTGAAGGATGATCTCATTGATATGAGCAAGTATATCAAGGACGATTCTGACATCGAAATCCTGAAGAGAACCCCCTCGGCTTTCCTGGGTTCCTGCCGGTACAAGCTGCCGAAGATCGAGGGAAATGAGGAAGTCTACGACAAGATCTTCGAGATCCTGGAAAAGCATGATATCGAGTGCCTGTTCTATATTGGTGGAAATGACTCGATGGATACCATCAAGATGCTCAGCGACTACGCGAAGCTGAAGAATAAGCCTCAGCGCTTCATGGGCGTACCGAAGACCATCGACAACGATCTGCCCATCACCGACCACTGCCCGGGCTACGCGTCTGCAGTCAAGTATATTGCCACGAGCCTGAAGGAAGTCATCCGCGACAACGAGTCCTTTGGCGCGGAGAAGCCCACTGTCACGATCGTCGAGATTATGGGCCGCAACGCCGGCTGGCTTACCGCTGGTGCAGCGCTGGCCAAGGGAGACGACTGCCATGGCTGCGATCTCATCTATCTGCCGGAGAAGCCCTTCGACATGGATGATTTCATGGCCCGCGTGAAAAAGCTTTCCGTGGAGAAGCACTCCGTCGTCATCGCGGTCTCCGAGGGGATCAAGGTCGCTGATGGCCGTTATGTCTGCGAGATTGACGCGGCAAACGTCCGCATCGATGCATTCGGCCACAAGCAGATGGGCGGCACCGCTTCCTATCTGGCACAGAAGGTCGCTGACGCGACTGGTCTCAAGACCAGAGCCATCGAGCTCAGCACCTTGCAGAGAGCAGGCACACACCTGGCTTCCCTGACCGACATCAACGAAGCCTTCAGTGTTGGCTACCTGGCCTGCCAGGCTGCGAACGATGGCAAGACCGGCGAGATGATCACCATCGATGTCAAGAGCCGCAACCCCTATGAGGTTGGTTACAGCATCCATGACATCCATGACATCGCCAATGTCGAGCGTCCTGTCCCGGCTGAGTGGATCAGCGAGGATGGCACCGGCATCGAGGAAGGGTATATCCAGTATGCCCGCCCGCTGATCCTGGGCCAGCTGGAGCCTCTGTATGTGAACGGCCTGCCCAAGCATCTGGTTCTGACCGATGAGGATGACGCCAACTAATCAGAGAATACAGAAGACAAGTATAGAATTAGCTTAAGAAAATAGAAATAATAGGAATTAAAGAAAACAAAAAGATCATATCGGTATAAAAGGAAAAGAACTGAGATGGTTTTTCAGCAGAACGCTGAAAATTTGTTTCAGAGAGCCGCTATGGAGGCCGGGGGGAGACTTTGTCTTCCCCCTTCTTTTTTCAGAAATGACAGTCCAGCCCCTTCGGTCTGCTGCCAGAAAGGGCTGGAAATACAGGAGAAAGGCCGGTCATATTTCTTGTTTTGAACAACTGGGTCCGATTTGCATATTTGCTGCAAAAAAGCGTGTGAATAGAGTTTAAAGCAAAACATGAACACATTTTCGATACAATGACAGAAAGCTGCGACTCGACAAAAGCAGAAATCCTATCTCGTCTGACACTGCTGACGCTGAGGATCTCTGATGC
>CADBUA010000313.1 GCA_902797665.1 uncultured Lachnospiraceae bacterium
CAAATATCTGAAAAGCGAGCTGGCTCATGGAAACGGATGGGGTGCGGGGATCTCCGGGAGAGATGCCTATGAACTGTCTGAAAGATAGCTATTAGAGATCCAGAAAAGATCAGATAAGAGACTGAATGGGATCAGTGTAGCATAGACCTGAAGGGAATACAAGGCCAAACAAATATAAAAATGACGTCATAGAGACATCTCAACCAGCCAGGGGGAGCCTGCCGGGGCGGTCAGATTCAGTGGAAGGGACCGGCCTGGCGAAAGAAATCTGATCAGAAAGATCAGGCCGGTTTTACCAAAACGCAAAAGAAAGGCCTGCCGCAGGGCAGCAGGCCTTTTGATCGTCTGGGACTGTTTTCTTTCGGTTAATCCCTCCCCATTTCCAGATGCTTAGCTCTCGAGGTAGGCGCGGATTTTCTTCAGGCGGTGGAGGGTATTGACTTCCCCCATGCGGTAGGCCCGGTACAGCTTCTCCGGGTTTTTCTCCAGGCGGGCGACATCCGGGCTCTGGCTCGGGGCAATCACGAAGATTCTGCCCTCCTTCTCCAGCTGGTCGATATGGTCGCAGAGCTGGTTGTATTTCTCCGAGGCGTTCATCATATAGTCGCAGAGAGCCGGGAAGTTGTGATAGAGGCGGTCCTCCCAGCGGAGCTGAACCTCCTGCTCTTCAAGGTCCCGGTAGCCTCGCTCCCTGGTTTTGACCACGATGATCTTCTTATAGCCCTCGGCGATGGCCCAGTCCACCGGGATGGGGCAGGAGTTGCCGCCGTCCAGGTAGGGGATGCCATCAAGGTACACCATCCGGGACAGGACCTGCATACTGGCGGATGCCTGGGTGGCTTTAAAGATGTCGGAACAGTTGGTTTTTTCCAGAAAGGTGGGCTGCCCGGTCAGGCAGTTGGTCGCGACAGCGACCATACGCCGCCTGGGGTTCATGACACGGAGGATGTTCTCATGGTCCTCGGTCTTAAATTCCTCAAAAACGATGTCAAAGCCGATCACCCCGCCGTTCTTGCGGATCGCCCTCAGACCCGCATAGTGGGAATCGGCGCAGTGGCGGATGTTGAAGCGGCTGGGCCAGCCGATGCGCCCGGCGGCGTAGCAGAGGCCGTAGAGGGCTCCTGCTGAGGTGCCCACCACGGTCTGGATGTTGATGTCATTCCGCATGAGGGCGTCTGTGACCCCGCCTGTGTAGAGGCCGCGAAAGGCACCCCCTTCCAGCACAAGGCAGCCGTCCATGAGATGGGTCCCTGCCCGTCCCATCGGAACTCTGTCGAGGATGGTGTGAATATCCCTCATACCTGGCCCTCTCTTTCTGCCCTGGGCGCGTCAGATCTATGCTGCTCCAGGAATTCAAACAGACTTCTGTAGTAGCGGCCGAGGATTTCCCCGTCGCTGTTGAAAATCTCGTGTCTGGCCTCTGGGAAGCGGAGGAGCAGGCCCTTTTCTACATCCTTCATGAAGCGCTCCTGGGCGGCATTGTCCACGTAGGTGTCTACGCCTGCCTGGCAGAGCAGAAGCGGGCAGCGGATCCTGCCGCCGCATTTCTGAACCTCTCTGGTGGCCTGAAAGGCGGCTCTGGACCAACGATAGGTCCCGTTGATCATGCTGATTTTCCCTTGCATTTCCGGGTTGACCCGCCAGGAAAAGTCGTAATCATAGCGCGCCCTGGAGAGTGCGCCGCTCCCTTCATAGTCCGGTCTTCCGTCGAAGGGCTCTGCCCCGGGAAGAAGCCTGTTGTTCCAGCCGAAAAGCTTTGACAGGGACATCATAAAGCCGATCCGCCAGAGGGGCGTGGAGCCGTAGTTGATCGCGATCATGGGGGAGCTCAGGATTGCGGCCTGGAAGTACTCCGGATAGCGGGACAGAAAGAGGGCGCTGACGCATCCACCCATGGAATGGGCGAAGAGAAAAAGCGGCAAAGCGGTCCTTTCCGCCTCAGGCTTTACGATCTGGCCGAGGAGCTCCTTCATGTCGGAGACATACTCGGAAAAGTCTGTGACATCGATGCGGTCAAGCTCGGGCACCGAGCGGCTGGAGAAGCCATGCCCCCGAAGCTCCAGGAAAAAGATGCTGTAGCCTTCCTCAAAGAAGTTGTAGGATAATTCGTGGAATTTCTGGAAATAGCCCGAGTAGCCGTGGGTCATCACCAGGATCCCCTTTGCGTCCGGATTCAGGATCTCATAACAGCGGATCATGCGCCCGTCAAAGCTTTTGAAGTCCAGGGCTGTCACATGGGCATCCAGCCACGAGGGCATTTTGGTTTCCATGAAAGTTTTGTAAGATTCAGCGTCAAATGGCACCATGACTTTCCCTCATTTCCCTATATTTTTACTTGTTCTTTTCGCATTTCCCTCAGGGATCCTTAAGATCCCTTACGCGTCACGGCTGCTCCTGCCTGAAGATCAGGTCCGCGTCTGGATATGTCCAGGATACGCGCAGCAATGTCTTCGCAGGGTTTTGCTCGTGGGCATGCTGAACTCAATTATAGCAGTCTTTCAAAGGCCTCTCCAAGTCAGTGAAAATGCCTTCCCTGGTGTCCATTCGCGCTTCTTTCCGGGCATGGAGCAGGCTGAGCATTTCTTGACGTACCGCGCTCCTCTTTTTTATAATTTCTATTCATACCGGGAATCACCAGGATATGTCAGGTGTTCCATATGGGATATACCCGCTCGCGCAAATTGGCGGATCCCTTTGACTGCGCGTATACAAGCGTATACGCGAGTATACACGGGGATACAGCTGCGTGTATGGCTGAGATCTGATATGGAACCGCTTCAGAGACAGTGACCTGATCTATTTGGAGGCTTGCATGAGACTGCTTTACGCGGAAGACGAGGGGGCGATGGCGGATGCTGTCGCGGATATCCTGACATTTCATAACTACAAAGTGGAAGTGGTGGACAACGGGGAGGATGCGCTTGCCTGTGCCCGGGAGGGCGGCTATGACGGCATCATTCTGGATATCATGCTGCCCAGAATGGACGGTCTGGCAGTGCTCCGGGAAGTGAGGCGGATGGGGGACAGCACCCCGGTACTGCTTCTGACTGCCAGATCGGATGTTGCGGACCGTATCGAAGGGCTCGATCTCGGAGCGGATGACTACCTGACCAAGCCCTTTGTGATGGATGAGCTTCTGGCCCGGATCCGGGCCATGCTCAGAAGACGGGAGACCTACACCCCGGATATCCTCTCCGCGGGGGATCTGAGCCTGGACCCCGGGCGCGTCACCCTGTCCCATGGGGACCGGTCTGTCTCCCTCCAGAACAAGGAGTTTCAGCTGATGGAGACCCTGATGAAAAATCCAAATGTCTGCCTGAGCGTTGATACGCTCATCATGAGTGCCTGGGGCTATGACGCAGATGCTGACGCCAACTCTCTCCGGGTCTATCTGTCTGGCCTGAGAAAGCACCTGGCGAAGATTGGAAGCTCCGTGGAGATCAAGTCGCGGAGAAACATCGGCTATATGCTTTTATGCTGACAGCAGGTTTTCGCAGCAATCCTGTGTGGAGAGGAGAGATCTCATGATCAGGGAACTTCAGAGGAAGATGATCAAGACCACGATGGCTTTTTTCACCATTATGCTTTTGCTTCTTCTGACGGCCATCAACATCATGAATTATTACCTGATGAGGCGGGATGATCAGAGAGCCGTGAAGCAGCTGGTGATTCAGCAGCTGATGAAAGCAGTGGATGAGGAGAATTCGGCAGGAAAGCTTCAGGAAAACAGGAGCACAGCGGTCAAAGACAGCAAAGGGAAGCGGTATGGCCGCTACTTTATCAGCTGGGTCAGGGATGGGAAGATTGTATACCAGGATCTGACGCACGCGGAGGGTCTGACAGATGAGCGCTGCGTTGAGCTGATCAACAAGGTGGAGACGGACTTTCCTTCGGACATTGAGACGGAAGCGGAGACAGAGACAGAGACGGAGGAAGGCCTGAAAGCTGCGTTCTCAGAGAGCGTTGTCAGCTCGATCCAGGGAAGCATCAGGAGTTCCAGGCCAGAAAAGATTCTGGGATCCACTTTCGACATGGATATCAGTGCTTCCGTCATGGGTTACGTGGAGGAGTACATCTACTGTTGCATTCTGAAAAATGACGGAGCAGTCGGATATGTGTTTCTCGATGTGCAGGGGCAGATCTCCGCGGGAATCCGGATTTTGCTTGTA
>CADBUA010000314.1 GCA_902797665.1 uncultured Lachnospiraceae bacterium
ACCAGACAGAAAGATAAAAGAGATCCGTCAGCCTGAAACGCGCGTGAACAAAGTGCGAGTGCCTCTCAGACACTCTGATGCGGCGCGCTCCCTTCCTCCCGATCCTGAGACCTGCTCTTCAGGGCATCTGTCTCGGCATGGCGGCAGAGGGCTTCAAAGGTTTCGTCGCTGATGTCGTGTTCAATTCTGCATGCATCCTCCCGCGCCGTCTCTGAATTCACTCCGAGAGAGATGAAAAAGCTGGTCAGCGTTTTATGCTTTCTGTATATCTTTTCGGCGATTTCCTGTCCATCCTCTGTCAACGTGATAAAACCGGACCGATTCATCTCAAGAAAGCCCTTCTCACGAAGGCGTTTGACCGCGAGACTGACACTCGGCTTTGTGACTTCGAGCTGTTCCGCGATATCGACAGAACGGATATAGCCATTTTGTTCCTTCAGAATCAGCATGGCTTCCAGATAGTCTTCCTGCGATCTCCCCAAAGCTAATTGGTCCATGTATTACAATTCCTCCATGTTTCAGCGATCTATCCATATGCAGAAGAGATGGCAGCATGTATTTGCGCTACCTTAAGCTGATAAGTGATCTTAAAAGTATAGTACCTAAACTCACATATGTCAAAGAGCGCACGCAATATGGATATCCGCTGAGATGGACCCTGCCATGAGAGGGAGCGAGGGGGAGGCGCTTTCTCTATGAGGATGATCATCCCAAATAGCTCTGCCGGATCTGCGCATTTCAGATTCTCAGCGCGTTTATGGCGGGAAGCATTCGGATTTGCCAGACGCCTGGGCGGGAGTTCCGCCCGTGCCTTTTTTTCGGATGTGAACGCTCGCGGGGACATGTCCTCTGTGCCCGGAAAGATAGCCTCACTTGCCATTTGATCAGGTCTGTGACAAGATTTGTTCAAAGAAGTGTCTTTGCGGCAGGGCGACAGGCATGGCAGGAGCTTTCGTCTGACCGGATCCGGGTCTGCCCTGTGCGGAGTTTCATGCTGATGACGGATATCCGGGATCACGAAAGTCTGAGGGAGGAGAAAGGATGGAGAAATCGTTTCCAATGGGAGATTGTCCTGCCCAGGGCAGGTCTGTCATGAAGCGGCTCAGACACATGATGCAGGCAACGATCATCCTGCTGGTCCTGCTGATGACTGAGCTCCTTCTCTACGCGGGAAGAAATACGAAGCGCGAGATGGACAACAGCAGACAGAACTACCTGGATGCCTATGCGGTGTCTGTCCGAAATGCTTTGGGCAGAGCTGACGGGAGCCTCCGGGAAATTCTCTATGATACCTCTTCAGCTCTGCTCCTTCTGAGCGAGGATGAGGCGGCGCGCCAGTACGCGGCGATTCAGCTGCAGGATAAGCTTCAGGGGATTGTGGCAGCGGCAGGCGACATTGATCTTCTTGGCGTGGCAGAGACCAGCCGTGGGATGGTCATCGAAGCGAAAGCGGAGACACTGCCATATCAGGCCAAAGAGGATCTCAGGAAGCAGCTTCTATCCTGGGATCTCCCTAAGGGGGTCTGGAACATTATTGAGGCAGGAGGAGAGAAGTTCGCGGGAAAGGTCTTCCTCCGAGGGAGCATTGTCATCGGCACTTTTAAGAGGCTGAAGATGTTGATGAACAGCTCGTCCGGGGATGTGCTGGAAAAAACCGGCTATGTCCTTCTGGACGTGGACGGGCAGGTCGCCGCAAGCTCGGGTCTTTCGATGGAGGCGCTGGAATTTCTTCTTCGAGAGAAGAAGAGATCAAAGAGCTCCACGGGAGATGGCAGGGGCCTTTTCGCGCAATACCTGCTCTCGACAGCGGACCTGGAGGATGGTTTGACGCTCTTCGCCATACAGGAGGCAGAGGTTCTCTGGAAGCGGCTTTCCTCAGGCTATGCGGCCAGTTTTCTGTCACTTTTCTTTCTCCTGGCTTTTTACCTCTATTTCACCCGCAGTGTCCGCAGGGAGCTGATCCTGCCCATGGGGGAGATGACCGATGGGATGCGGGCCATTGAGGAGGGGGAGACGGACCGGCGGATTCAGACGCGAAGCAGATCCCCGGAATTTCAGACCCTGTCGGCAGGGTTCAACCATCTGATGGATACCGTCATGAACCTGAAGATCGAGTCCTATGAGAAGGAACTGCAGATCAGCGATACGGAGGAAAAGTACTTCCGCCTGCAGATCAAACCACACTTTTTTCTCAACGCACTGACAACGATCTCCTCCCTCAGCGCGAGTGGAAAAAACAGAGAGATTGAGGCCTATATCGAGGCACTTTCGAAAAACGTCCGATACATGTTTCAGTCAGGCCTGCATACCGTCCTCGTCAGCGAGGAAATCCGGCATGTGGAGAATTACTTTGACATGCAGGAGCTCAAGTATCCCGGCAGGGTCTTTCACTATACGGAACTGCCCGAGGAGCTCGGGGACTGGAAAGTGCCGCAGATGTTGATCCACACCATTGTGGAGAATGAGTACAAATACGCCCTGCCCCCGGAAGGGACTTTGATGGTGCTGATCCGGGTCTCTCTGGAGGGGGAGGAACTGCTCATCGAGATTGAGGATGATGGCGGCGGATACCCGGAGGAGGTCTTAGGGTATATCAACGGGGGAGAGACGCTGAAGGCGGAAGGCGGCGGCCGGGTCGGTCTCTTCAGCATCAGAAGGCTTCTGGAACTTATGTATGACAGGAAAGGCCTCTTCCGGATCTCAAACATCGAGCCCCACGGAGCTTTGAATCAGATCCGCCTGCCCAGTGAACCGGTTCGGGAAAGGAGAACAGTATCATGAGGATCTTGCTGGTGGACGATGACCGCGCAATCCTGGATTCCCTTCAGGAGACACTGAACTGGGAGAAGATCGGGATTGATGAGGTGGAGACCGCATCCAGCGTGGACCAGGCGGAAAAACTCCTTCTGAAGAGGGAGGCGGACATTGTGGTCAGTGATATTGAGCTGCCCGGGAAAAGCGGGCTGGACTTTCTGGAGTGGTTCCGGGAGAAGCAGATGACAGGGAAGTTCCTGCTTCTGACTGGCTTTGAAAGCTTTGAATATGCCAAACAGGCGGTCAGGCTGCACGCAGAGGAATACCTGATCAAACCTTTCAGCGCCTCCATGATGGAGATCCTGCTCCAGAAGATGGTACTTTCCCGCCGGGAGGATCTGGAGAAAGAGGAGAGCCAGAAGCTGGGGGAGTGGGCAAAAGATAACGGGAGAGAGATCGTCCGGCACTTCTGGGAAGATATCTTCTCAGGGAGGATCCATGGCGGGCAGGAGAGCATCCTGAAAAAGGTTCGGGAGCGCGGGATGACGCTCCCGTCAGAGGCTTCATTTCGGCTCATTGCCATCAAGGTCACAGAGACGGAGGAGGATGAGCGGCAGCTGGGAAGCGGGCTTTTTGAGTTCTCCCTCCAGAACATTGTCTCGGAGATCTTTTTCGGATCCCCGGAAAATGAGGCAGTCATCTGCCGGTCTGAGGGTGGAAGCCGGATTCTTCTCTGCGCCTCCGTCTTCTCTTCGGCGGATGAAGCTGTCAGGAAATGCCGGGAACTGAAAGAGCGCTGTGACGCTCTCCTCGCTTCGACCATCACCTGCTGCGTGTCAGAGGAGACCGGGCTTTGCGATCTGAAAGAGACGGCAGACCGCTGCACAGCTCTTCTGGGGAGCTCTGTGATGTACTACGGGGAGATCTTCCTGGAAAGGGATGCCTCCGGCACAAAGGAGGGCTATGAGCCGGTGCTGAAGCTCGAGACCATGCAGGCGCTTCTGGATGCCCGGGATAACCGGGGCTTTCTTGACTATCTCAAAAAGGAGATTGACGCCCGGACGCGGGTGCATCTCCTCGACAGGTCGGTCCTTTCCCTGATCCATCGGGAGATTCAGCAGGCCGTCTATGCCTACCTGGCCCGGGAAGGGATCCAGGTGACACTGCTTCTGAGCGATCCGACCGGCATGGATATGGCGGAAAAAGCAGACCGATCGGTGATCGACATGATGCGTTGGACCAACTACTTTCTTCGGAAGGTATTCGAATACGAAGACAGCCTGCGGGAGGCGGATGACATCATCAGCCGGATCGACGGCTATATCCGGGAGCATTATCAGGAAGATATCGGGAGAACGGAAATCGGTGAAGCGTTCTTTCTAGTCCCGGAGTATCTCTCCAGGATGTACAAGAAAAAAACGGGTCAGAACCTGAAAGACGCCATCAATGAATGCCGTCTGTCCCACGCCAGGACGCTTCTTTCGGGGTCGGATCATCTGGTGAGTGAGATTGCCCTGGAGGTTGGCTTTGACAGCTTCTCCTACTTCTCAACGGTTTTCAAGAAAAGTGTCGGAATGACGCCCAATGAATATAGAAAGAGGCATTCATCCTGATCTGCTCAGACAAGAAGGGGGATGGATTGGGATGAATCAAAAGGAAAGAAATCGCCTCCTCCATCTGCCCTTGGATTCTCAGGCGAGGGATTTGTATATCCTTTTTTCAAAAATCGGAGTCTCAAAACTGAAAGTCCGGGAAGAAGCCCTGTGATATAGTGAGCACAGTTCGAAAAACGCTTCACACAAAGGGAGGAAAGAAAATGAGGAAGCTCACTGCTGCTGGCATCATTACGGCATCACTGGCACTGGGAATCGCCGGAGCTGCTTTGGCAGATGACTATGATCAGGTGACATTCGCTTATGCAACCTTCAACAACATCCCAACCGAGGAAACGCTCGACACGGTCGAGGAGGAGATCAACAAGATCACGCGCGAGAAGATCGGAGCGGAGATTACTCTGAAGCCCATTGGAATCGCGGATTATTCCAGTTCCATCAGCCTTTCTCTGCAGGCAGGGGAAAAGATCGATGTCTTCCAGTCGCTCGGTGATTATGTCAACTGTGTGACCACAGGAATGGCCATGGACATCACGGATATGGTGGAAGAGGATGCCAAGGAGAGCATGGAGCTTTTCAGCGAGGAATGGCTGAAGGCCTGCATGGTGGGCGGCAGACTTTATGGACTTCCGACCAACAAGCCAGTAGCGCTGACAAACATGGTCATTTACCGCAAGGACATCGCCGACGAGCTTGGCATCGACATGTCCCAGGTTAACACGGTGGAAGATCTGACAGATGTCCTCTTGAAAGTCAAAGAAGGTCATCCGGAGATGACTCCGATGGCACCGGTGGAGAACGCCAGCATTGGCCTGAACCGCAACTATAAGGAGCTCGACAGCCTGGGAGACGACTATCACAATCCGCTGGGCGTTCTTATGGGGGACAGCCTGGAAGTGGTCGACCTCTACTCCAGCGAGGAGTTCAGAAAGAACTGTGAACTGGCCAGGGAATGGTATGAGAATGACCTGGTCATGAAGGATGCCGCGACTACTACCAGCATGGCTGCTGAGCTCATGTCCTCCGGCAACTATTTCTGCTACCTTGCAGCCTACAGCTATCCGGAAGAGGATACCGCCGCTTCGCTGGCCGCTCAGATGGGCAACGGCCTGTTTGAGATCGGGGCAAAGATGGTGGGCGATGCTTACCTTGGCACCAGCGATATCAACGCGCTGACCTGGATGGTCACCTCCAACAGCAAGGTTTCGGATGCGGCTCTGAAGTTCCTGAACCTGACTTTCACGGATGAGGATATCATCAACCTGGTGATCTACGGTCTGGAAGGCCGCGACTATGTCCTGGATGAGGAAGGCTTCATGTCCTATCCGGAAGGACAGGATGCTTCGACGGTTCCCTATACCGCTCAGCTCTCCTGCGGCACTTTCGGAACCTTCTTCCTTCAGTATCCGATGGCTGGCACCAACAAGGAATCCATTGAGTGGGAGAAAGAGCAGAACGAGACGGCCAAGTGCTCCCCGGCGATGGGCTTCACCTTTGACAACTCCTCCGTGCAGACGCAGTACACCGCCTGCAGGAACGTTATCAGCCAGTATCTGCCGGGCCTCTACTGCGGATCTGTAGATCCCGCGACAGAGATCGACAGCTTCGTCGAGGCACTGAAGGGCGCCGGTTATGAGGACATCCTGAATGCAAAGGCTGAGCAGCTCAAGGCCTGGTCAGAGGAACAGTAATCCGCCTGTGGAGTTTATGTAAAAGAGGTAAAGGCGGAAAAAGCGGGAAAACAAAAAGCCTTATGTGAGAAGCGGGGGACAGGCAGAATCTGCCTGTTCCCCGCTTCTTTTTGCAAAAAAGTCAGGCAAGGACGAGCTCTTAGCGAGCGTTCTCGCCCTGGATCTTTGAGTGATGATAGAGATGCCACGCAAGGAGGCAGTGAACTTTTCGCAGCTGTCCAGACGCAGGCGCCTGGACAGCTGTTATGGCGGTTATGGCTATTATGGATTTTGGGATTTTGCAGGAGCTTCTGTTTTCAGAGATCCGTTTTTCTAAAATGCCGCTCCCAAAAGTGAAAGAAAGGCGCTCTCGTCCTGGGTATGATAGAGCCAGAATGAGAAGTGGCTCTTCTTGATTGCATAGCCCCGAAAG
>CADBUA010000315.1 GCA_902797665.1 uncultured Lachnospiraceae bacterium
AACTGTCCAGTCCGCTTTGCGCACTTGCTGCGCAGCCCTGGATGCCGTTAATGATCAGTTATTGATCAGCTTGTCCTCATCGCTCCAGCTGTAGAGCTTGCGGACATCCTTGCCGACCGTCTCGCAGGCAAGGCTCTGGTGCTTCTTTCTCAGCGCCTTGAAGTGGACCTGCGCACCCGCGTCGGACATATCCAGCAGAAAGTCCTTCGCGAAGGAGCCGTCCTGGATGTTCTTCAGGACTTCCTTCATGGTCTTCCGGGTCTCTTCCGTGATGATCTTCGGCCCGATCATATATCCGCCGTACTCAGCGGTGTTGGAGACAGAGTACCACATCCCGGAGAAGCCAGACTGATAGATCAGGTCGACAATGAGCTTCATCTCATGGATGCACTCAAAGTAAGCGTTTCTCGGATCGTAGCCAGCCTCCACCAGGGTATCAAATCCTGCCTGCATCAGCGCAGTCACGCCGCCGCAGAGAACGACCTGCTCACCGAAGAGGTCTGTCTCCGTTTCGGTCTTGAAAGTGGTTTCCAGAAGGCCTGCTCTCGCTCCGCCGATGGCAGCACCGTAGGCCAGAGCCATATCCTGAGCTTTCCCGGTGTAATCCTGCTCCACT
The DNA here is from genome assembly GCA_902797665.1 of uncultured Lachnospiraceae bacterium. Lineage (GTDB taxonomy): Bacteria > Bacillota > Clostridia > Lachnospirales > Lachnospiraceae > Porcincola. The sequence continues at coordinate 617 of CADBUA010000315.1, forward strand.
GCGACAAGGCAGGGAGTTCCCTTGCCGGCCTGATACTCACTGCGGACCGTATGTCCGGGCGCCTTGGGCGCGATCATCGCGACGTCAACATTTGCCGGCGGGACGATACATCCGAAATGAATGTTGAAGCCATGGGCAAACATCAGCATGTCGCCTTCCTTGAGGTTGGGGGCAATGTCTTCCCGATAAAGCTTCGCCTGCTTCTCATCATTGATCAGGATCATGATGATATCGGCCTGCCTGGCTGCCTCAGCTGCCGTAAAGACCTCGAAGCCCTGCTCCTCCGCCTTCTTCCAGGACCTGGAGCCCGCATAGAGACCGATGATGACTTTGCAGCCGGACTCCTTCAGGTTCAGCGCGTGCGCATGTCCCTGACTGCCATAGCCGATGATCGCGATTGTCTTGCCTTCCAGAAGGGAGAGGTTGCAATCTTCCTGATAAAAGATTTTTGCTGCCATCCTAAATTTTCCTCACTTCCACTCGTACCGGAAAGGCCAAAGAGCCCTGCCTCTGACCCTCACCTGTCAACAGAACCGATATTTCAAGACGAGCATTCGTCCGGAAACCTGTTTGATACCCGGAAACATCAGAATCCAGCCTTCGGATTTGTCTGGAAAACCCTTCCCGTATCATTCTGCGTTGCCGGAACCGTCTCAGCGCCTGTCCCCTGGGCCCATGGTCAGATGATCCTATGGAAGCTATAAATGTTATGAAAGCGTCAAAGAAGCCTTAAAGCGCCCCGGGCAGACAACTCTGCCAATCTTATCGCCTTCCCCTGGGGATGTCAATCAATTCCCGGCGTGCAGGCAAAAGAAATCCCGCCTTTTCCGGCTCTCGTCGAAAAAACAGCGGGTTTTCCATGAAAATATCAAACTTTTTTGTTTTCAGACAAAATGCGCCATAATCGCATTCGCTACGGCCTGTGCCAGCTCCACACGTTTCTCATTGTAGAACTTCATATCATCCCCATCGTCAATGAAGCAGGTCTCCAGGAGCGAATAATTGATCCCGAGTTCCGTGAAGACGCGGGCATTCAGAAGGCCGTCCGACTGATAAACCCCGTTGCCGAACTGCTTAAAGCCCACCGCAACCATCGCGGCGATAATCTCCCGGTCAATGGAGGTATCCGTCTTGTAGACGTTTACATAGCTGCAGGCACCGGAGAATTTACCGTCCCCCTTCACATCCTTCCCGGAGCTTTTGGCGTTCAGATGAATCTCCAGGATATAATCATAATTCAGAAAATCCGGAAGCAGGCTGTTGCCCTTCAGCGCCTGATAGGTGTGGCTCTTCAGCGTCCCTTTTCCTGTAACCTGGGACTGCAGGCTCTTGCCATTGACTTTGACTGCATTCAGGGTATTCCGGTTCTGCTGGTACATGTCATAATTGACATTAAAAATATCAATATTGATCACGCCCTGAGCTTTTATATGTTTGTAGATCAGATTTCCGAACTGGCGCGTATAGTTCTGTTCCTGCCCCCAGCTGCTCACCGCGCCGGAGTCCCCCTGGCCATGCCCGCAGAGGATCAGCACACTGGCCTTCCCGGTCTTCTCTTTGTTGCCGCTGCTCATGGTCACTTCCCCGACCAGCTTTCCATCATCGGCAAACTCATAGGTGACGCCTTCCAGGACAATGATGCCCGTCTGCATCACCCCATCCTCGTTAAAGAAGTACCTGCTGCCATCCACCTCTTTCCAGCCGACGGCCCTGACTCCATTCTCGTCCACATAGTAGCGGCTGCCTTTGTAGGTAAAAAAACGATTGGCAAACAGCATCTGCTTTTTCTTGCTGTAGAAGTGCCACTCCCCGCCAAGCTGGACAAAACCGGCTTCCATCTTCCTGACCCTGGCGCCGTTGACATCCACCAGGTATCCGTCCGGCGTGACGGTGTCCACGAGCTTTCCGCCGTTTTCCCCCACATAGTAGCTGTCATTCTCAACCCATGCGTTGACGATCATCTTTCCATCTGCTCCGAGATAGATCGATCTGCCGTCTTCCAGGGAAGCCCACTCGGAAACCAGCATCCTTCCCGCAACCCCGGGATCCGGGGAAGGATCAAAAAAGTACGTGCTGCCGTCAAGCTCAGTCAGGCCGGAATAGACGACGCCATTTTCGGAGAAGCCATAGGAAGTCCCCTTCACCTTCTTGATTTTTTTTCGGATCATTTTACCGAGGAGGCCGAGCTCACCCTTCTCATAGAAATAGCGAATTCCCTCCTCCGTCTTCACAAATCCGGTCTGAAGTTCCCCGGATTCATTGAAATAAAAGGTGCGCGAGCCAATCTTTGTAAGCCCCTTGGCCCGCTCCAGGTTTCCATCCTCCATGGCCGTATTGTACCAGACCTTCGTCCCATCCGTTTCCCAGCCTGCTTTTTCCGCCAGCGCGAGAGACGAAAACGCGACAAGGAAAATGAACAGCAGAGCCGGGGAAAGCCGTCTCTTCCAGTAAGTTTCGAGCTTAGTATTCCTCATCGTTTCTCCTCTTGTAACGATTTTGTAATATTTTCCCTAGTCCGCATTATAGGCAATCGGAAAGGGGAGGTCAAGTATACCCGATCGCGCTAAGCCGCGGAAAAATGGGGCACGGCAGGGCATATCCCGATGGGCTCCGTGAAAGCGCAGGCTCCTGTCAGGGTACGAATGCGGGCACAGGCTCCTACGGCCATATTCAGACTGCGCTCGCACGCAGGAGAATACGCCTCAATGCTGCCGATCGCAGAGGGCCCTGAGGAAGGTGTACACCTCCTCCGAGTCAGGCGGGCATCCCGGCAGAGAGGCTTCAAAGAGGCGGGTGCAGGTCCCGATCCCGATCTTCCCACAGGTCCCCCGATACCCCTGGCCGATGGCGATGGCACTCTCAAAGGCAAGGTCCACGCCCTCCTCCTCCAGACGGAGCAGGGCCGGAAGAAGGGCCGCATAGCAGGCGCTGCAGGAATCAACGTCCGAGACATACTCCTTCAGGCGCACCAGAGAGCTCCTGCTGGAAGGGGCTCTGGGAAGATC
>CADBUA010000316.1 GCA_902797665.1 uncultured Lachnospiraceae bacterium
GAAGGATAGAGAAGGATAGAGAAGGGGAAAGCCGATGAGAGGATTTCTTGATTTTTCGAACGGTGTGTTCCGCGGGATCATGACGATCGGGAAGATCTGGTGGCTGAATATCCTGTGGCTTGTGTGCTGCCTTCCGATTGTCACGATCGGAGCCTCAACGACAGCCTTGATCTACGCGTGCATGAAGCTGCATCGGGACGAGGGCTATCCCACAGGCAACTTCTTCCACTCTTTCAAGGACAACTTCGGTCAGGCTACAGCCCTCTGGGGGGTCTACGGCGTCATTGGGGCGCTCCTGGCCTGGGCGCTGGTCTTCTGGAACCAGACCGGCAATCAGACGGCCTGGGCCGTCACCTGGATGCTGGTGATCCCCTATCTGGCTTCTTTTCTCTATGTCTTTGCCATTCAGGCGAAGTTTGTGAACCGGGTTGTGGATACCCTGCATTTCTCGGTGCTGCTCCCCTTCCGCCATCTGAAGGAGACGATCCTGATGGTTGTGGCGATGGGGGCGGTGATTTATTTCAATGTGACGACCAATGTCGCGGTCAATGTGGCGACCCTGGTCTTCGGAGCAGGCTTTTTGGCCTATATTTTTTCGGTCTACTACATCAATGTCTTTGACCACTATATCCCCAGAGAACCGGAAGAGGAAGAGCTGAAGACAGAGACTGGAGACAGAGAATAAACGAGAGGCACTTAGGATCTGCCGTAGGCGAATCGTTCGCGCATCTCGTTACCGCCACCCCGGACGATCACTCGAAGATTCGAATGGTTCCCGGCATACAAAGCTCTCCGGAGGGCTGACGCGCGGATGGATCCAGATCCAAAAGCTTCTGGGATGCGGCCTGGATATAGACGGACGAAGAATGAGGCTTCCTGCCGGATCCTCCGGCAGATACCCCAATCATAAGGAGGATACGATGAGTGATTTTATGAAACAGTTCTCTCTTGAGGGAAAGGTCGCCCTGGTGACAGGCGGCGCGTACGGGATCGGGTTCGCGATCGCGGCGGCTTTCGCGGAGGCCGGCGCAAAGATTGCCTTCAACTGCCGCTCTCAGGAGCACCTGGACAAGGCGCTGGAAGACTACAAGGCCAGGGGGCTTGAGGCGCATGGCTACATCGGTGATGTCACAGAGGAAGAGCAGGTTGCGGACCTTGTGAGCAAGATCGAGAAGGACCTCGGCAGCATTGATATCCTTGTCAACAATGCCGGGATCATCCGCCGGGTTCCGATGGTCGAGATGAGCGTGGAGGAGTTCCGCAAGGTCGTGGATATCGACCTGAACGCGCCTTTCATCGTTTCCAAGGCTGTCCTTCCGGGGATGATCAAGAAAGGCCATGGCAAGATCATCAACATCTGCTCCATGATGAGCGAACTGGGCCGCGAGACGGTCTCCGCATACGCGGCAGCGAAGGGCGGCCTGAAGATGCTCACGAAGAACATCGCGTCTGAGTACGGGAAGTACAACATTCAGTGCAACGGCATCGGGCCTGGCTACATTGCCACCCCGCAGACCGCGCCGCTCAGAGAGACACAGCCGGACGGCTCCAGACACCCCTTCGATTCCTTCATCATTGCCAAGACACCGGCGGAGCGCTGGGGCACGCCGGAGGATCTGATGGGTCCGGCGGTCTTTCTGGCATCGGATGCCTCCGACTTTGTCAATGGACATATCCTCTATGTGGACGGCGGTATTCTGGCCTACATCGGCAAGCAGCCCTGATCGGCAGGTCAGAGGAAAGGTCTCAGGGGAAAAGCGCGGAAGACAGAGAAGAGCCCAGGGAAGCCTGGGCTTTTCAGGGTTTGCCCCCGGGGGATCTCCGGCGCGGGCCCAGACAGAGCTTAAATCCGGACGCGCAGCAGGGAACAGTCTGGCAGGAAAATCGAAGTATATACATGCATTTATTTATGCGTGGGCTTATACATATATGAATACACGCAAGCATATGTGCATACATGAATGGATACACGAATGCATACACGAATGCATACATATATATGAATTTATGCATTCATACACGTGTATGCATACGCGCATAAATATACATACATGCAGACGCTTATATAGACACACAGCTGCTTAAAATGATCTATTGAGAAACCACAGAAAACATTTTAAGCGAGAGAAAACATATAGAGGGAACCTGACTGACCAGTCGGCTTTGCGCACTCTGCGCCGGGCCTGAGAGTCCAGAACAAAAGGGAAGGACAGGCACGCATTTCATGGGAGCGCAGGAGCCTCAGCCGATCCCGCTATCTGAAGGCGCCTGTGACAGGTCAGGTACGAATCAACATTCGCCTACGGAGGAATCATAGGAATCATGGATATCAGATATTCGGCAAACCAGCGCGACGTCAAGCGTTATACCACGGAGGAGCTCCGGAAGGAATTCCTGATTACAGACCTCTACAAACCGGATGAGATCACGGCCGTCTACTCCCATGTGGACCGCATGGTCACCATTGGCTGCCTGCCGGTGCATGAAGAGGTTCCGTTGGACAAGGGCATCGACATCTGGAAGAACTTCGGCACCAGCTATTTTCTGGAGCGCCGTGAGATCGGGATCTTCAACCTCGGGGGAGAGGGAGAGATCCGGGCGGACGGGGAAGTCTATCCGATGCATCATAAGGACTGCCTCTATATCACCAAAGGGACGGAGAAGGTCACCTTCAAGAGCCTGAACCCGGAGGATCCGGCCCGCTTCTACATGGTCAGCGCCCCGGCTCACACAGCCTATAAGACCACCCTGATCCCGATTGAGAAGGCCAACAAGCGTCCGGTCGGCTCCAGCGAGACCGCCAATGAGCGTGTGATCAATCAGTTCATCCACCCGGATGTGCTCCCGACCTGTCAGCTTTCGATGGGCATGACGGTCCTGGCTCCGGGTTCTGTATGGAACACCATGCCAGTGCACACCCACGAGAGAAGGATGGAGATCTACACCTATTTTGACATCCCTGAGAATCAGGTGGTCTTCCATATGATGGGGGAAGGGCAGGAGACCAGACACATCGTCATGCATAACTATGACGCGGTCATTTCTCCCTCCTGGAGCATTCATTCGGGCTGCGGGACAGCCAATTATACCTTTATCTGGGCGATGGGCGGTGAAAACCAGGCATTCGATGACATGGACGAGATCCCGATGATGGAGATTCGCTGACATCCAGACATCTGGCGGAGGGAACAAATGGAAAACAAGCGCGAATATGATCTTTGCAGCCTGGGGGAGGTCATGCTGAGGCTGTCTCCACAGGGAAATGAGCGGATTGAGCGTTGCAGCACCCTGGAGAAGACAGCGGGGGGTGCGGAGCTGAATGTGTGCGCCGGGGTCTCCCAGCTGGGACTTCGCTCCGGCATTATCTCCAAGGTTCCGGACAACGGAATCGGTTCCTATGTGCGCAATCAGGCGCGCAGCACAGGCGTGAGTGATGATTACCTGATCTCTGATCCGAATCCGAAAAGCCGGCTCGGGGTCTACTATTACGAGGGAGCGGCTTTCCCGAGAAAGCCCTCCGTCATCTATGACAGGGATGGGAGCGCCATCAATACGCTGAAGGTGGAGGAGCTTCCGGATGATCTCTTCGAGAAGGCCCGTATGTTCCACACGTCAGGAATCACCCTGGCCCTTTCGGACACCCTCCGGGAGACGGCTATTGAGATGATGCGGCGTTTTAAGGAAGCTGGGGCGCTGATCTCCTTCGACGTCAACTTCCGCGGGAACCTCTGGACAGGGGCGGAGGCGAAAAAGTGCATTGAGTCCATCCTTCCGCTGGTGGATCTCTTCTTCTGCTCTGATGAGACCGCCCGGCTGACTTTCGGCAAGTCCGGGGAAAGCCGGCAGATCATGAAGAGCTTTACGGAGGAGTATCCCATCTGTGTAGTCGCCTCCACAAAGCGCACCGTCCACAGCCCCAAGCGGCACAGCTTCACCTCTGTCATCTATGATCGGGGATCGGATACCTTCTACGAGGAGGAGCCCTACCGGGATATCGAGGTCGTGGACCGGATCGGCAGCGGGGACGCCTACGTGGCCGGGATGCTGTACGGATACCTTAAGTACGGCGACTGCCGGAAGGCGCTGGAGTTTGGAAACGCCCTGAGCGCCATCAAGAACACGATCCCGGGCGACATGACCACTTCCTCCAGGGAGGAAGTGGAAGCGGTCATTGAGGATCATCAGCACGGCGGAGCCGGCCTGGAGATGAAACGCTGAGACAGGCCCCACAGGCTGCGGAGCCTGAGAAAAACTGCTGCAGGCGCAGGGAGAATGAAAGCCCGGGAGATCCCGGGCTTTTTTCGCATTTTTGGATCCGGGGAAGAAGATCAGCTTAAGGCGCCAGGGGCTGAGAGGCAGCAGTGCGTAAAGCCTGGAGATGTGGAAAGATCATTTTCAGGACTCAGGGTTTGGGGGAACTGAAGATGGCTGCGATGTCTGCCTGCCGGTGAGGGTCTTTGAAAGGAGCTGGAATGAAGGAAGCCTTCCAAAAGGGAGCTCCTGGATGATGATGAAATCCTGAAGTATCTGAAACTTTAGAAAAGGACAGCCAAAGCTTAAGAAAGATAGTTTGGATATGCTTCTGATAGAGATTGCTCTAATGGCTGCTTCTGTTTGGCATTCTGCCTGAGCCGATGTATGATATCAGTGGATCTGAGAACACACGCATGTCCGGGAAGGGATAGATGGGCGCGGAATCGATCTGCAAAACGACATTCGAAAGACTGACAGAGGGATCGATCCGGATCAGATCTGGATCAGAACAGCAGAGAGACTCTCGAGCAGAAGAGCATAAGAAACAAAAGAATAACGAAGTTCTGAAGAAAATATGTAACTGTCCAGTCCGCTTTGGCCGCCTGTCGCCGGGCGAGGTCATACAGTCCAAAAGCAAATATAAGACAGACACATATAGAAATATATATGATGGATGAAGGAGGAGATAGATCATGAAGAAAACGGTCTTTTCTGTTCTTTGCGCAGCTTCTTTGTGCGCGGTGGGATGCATGACGTTCATGTCTCCTATGTCTGCTTTGGCAGCGGAGACGGAGACGGAGGCGGATCTGCTCTCTGTTTATGTCAGCCCGGATGGCTGGTCGGTCAGACTGGACGAGTCCTTTTTCGAGGTCATCGAAGACGGAGAGCACAGGACACAGTTCACCTATTCCCAGGATGCGCCGGGGGCCTGTTTTGCGGGCTTTTCCTATATTGAGGGAAAGAGCGCGGAGGAAGTGATAAAAGAGCGGTCCGATGAATGGGGAGATGCGGGAAATACACAGACTTTCGAGTCAACCTTCCCGGGAACAGAAGATGTAAAGTCTCTCTACGCAGAGCGGATCGAGGAGGAGGGCGTCCCCTTTACACAGGTTTTCCTCGTCAGGGACTATCAGGAAGGCGCTTTCGAGATTGAAGTTTTCGTCCACACGAGTGGGGTGGAGGAGATTGATATGCCGATCAGTGACGCTTTTGAGGGCCTGATTGACTCCATCAGCTTCTCGGATGAGACCGCGGATATTGTAAGGGAAGTGTTCTCGGCTGAGTATCTGGACCTGGAAGAGAAAGAGCTCGATGATGCCAGGGTGACAGAAGTTGAGCTGGTTGATGCGGAAATGAGAGCGCAGCTCCTTTCAGACGAATTTTTTGAGGGAGTCAGTGATGACGCTATCTTTGCGTATGTAACCTATTCCGTAAAACCCAGCGACCTGGAAAGCAGCATGTGGCTGGCGGGAAACGGGGAACTGGAAGGGGATTGGATTGTCGACAAAACCGCCTGCGTCTGTGTGGACAGGAAAGAGGATGCGTATGTCCTTGTGAGCTGTGGGACCGGCTGGTAAATAATCTGGGAGATCCCGAATCAGATGGGGCATCCTGAGGGGTGCCCCGTCTTTTTTCCGGGACTATTGGGAGATAGATGCTTCATCTGTGAGGAGAAGGCGCTGAAGGCTCAGCCGGAGGAAAAGGAGAAA
>CADBUA010000317.1 GCA_902797665.1 uncultured Lachnospiraceae bacterium
AAAGACACATAAAGGACGCATACAGAGCAGATGGAAGAGAGGAAGAAACTGACGCTGGATCAGATCGACGAGTCGAAGCTCTCGCCGATGATGAAACTCTATGTCGAGACGAAGAGAGGATACCCGGACTGTATCCTCTTTTACCGGCTCGGCGATTTTTATGAGATGTTTTTTGATGATGCCCTCCTGGTCTCACGGGAGCTGGAACTGACACTGACCGGCAAGGACTGCGGGCTTTCAGACCGGGCACCCATGTGCGGCATCCCCTACCACGCGGCGGATGCCTACCTGAACCGCCTGGTTTCCTACGGGCACAAAGTCGCGATCTGTGAGCAGGTGGAAGACCCGAAAAAGGCCGTAGGCCTGGTCAAACGGGAGGTGATCCGCATTGCGACCCCCGGGACCAACCTCGACACCGAGGACATGGACTCCTCCCGGAACAACTACCTCTGCTCCCTGGTCCAGCTGGGGGATCTTTTCGGCATCTCCTTCTGCGATATCACCACTGGGGCTTTTCATGTGACAGAGACAGACAGGCGGAGGGCAAGAGATGAGATCCTCCGCTTCGCTCCGGCAGAGATCATCTGCAATGAGCCCTTTGAGAAAAGCGGTCTCAGTCAGGAGGAGATCAAGGGGCAGATCCACACAACGATCTTTCCGGAGGAGCCCGGCCTCTTTGAGAGAGAGAACTGCCTCACGGAGGTCCTGGAGCACTTTCATGTGAAGGATCCAGCCGCACTTGGGCTTGCCGGAATGGAGGCAGGACTTCTTGCCGTCGGTGCCATCCTTCTCTACCTCAGGAAGACCCAGATGACGGACCTTGGCAACCTGACGGAGCTTTGTCCCTACACCATTGGAAAATACATGCTGCTGGATACCTTCACCCGCAGGAACCTGGAGCTCACCGAGACCCTCCGGGAAAAACAGCGGAAGGGCTCCCTGCTCTGGGTCCTGGACAAGACCAGAACGGCCATGGGGGCCCGCATGCTGCGCAGCTTCATCGAGCAGCCCCTGATTGAGAAGGAGGAGATCGAGATGCGCCTCGCGGCGGTCTCTGAGCTCAATCAGAACGCGATCACCCGGGAGGAGCTCCGGGAGTATCTGCAGCCGGTCTACGACCTGGAACGCCTGATCTCACGGATTTCCTACAAGACAGCCAATCCCCGGGACATGATCGCCTTGAAAAACTCCCTGGAGATGCTGCCGGCCATCAAAACTGCCCTGGGGGAGTTTCAGGCGCCCCTTCTGAAGAGGATCAGGGGGGAGATCGACGAGCTTACAGACATCAGGGATCTGATCGGCCGCGCCATCGAGAACGACCCGCCTCTGACCATCCGGGATGGGGGATTTATCGCTCCCGGCTATCATGAGGAGGTGGACCGGCTCCGCTCGGCCAGGACCGACGGGAAGAGCTGGCTGGCCGATGTGGAGGCCAAGGAGCGGGAGCGGACCGGCATCCAGAAGATGAACGTCAAGTACAACAAGGTCTATGGCTATTATCTGGAAGTCCCTAACAGCCAGAAGGACAAGGTTCCGGCGGATTACATCCGCAAACAGACCCTGGTCAGCGCGGAACGCTACATCACTCCGCGCCTGAAGGAACTGGAGGAAACCATCCTCGGAGCTCAGGACCGGCTGGTCCAGCTGGAGTACGATCTCTTCGTGGAGCTGAGGGAAAAGATTGCCGGGGAGAGCGCCAGAATCCAGAAGACCGCATCGGCCATCGCCTCTGTTGATGTCTTCGCCTCTCTGGCCTTTGTGGCGGAGCGGAACCGCTACATCTGCCCCAAAATCAATGACCGGGGCCTCATCGACATCAAAGACGGCAGGCATCCGGTGGTGGAGCAGCTGTCCTCCCTGGGGCAGTTCATCCCCAATGACACCTGCCTGGACAACCGAAAAAACCGCATCAGTATCATTACCGGCCCCAATATGGCCGGTAAATCGACCTATATGCGCCAGAGTGCCCTGATCGTTCTGATGGCCCAGATGGGGAGTTTTGTGCCCGCATCCTCGGCCAATATCGGGCTGGCTGACAGGATTTTCACCAGGGTCGGGGCCTCGGATGACCTGGCCTCCGGCCAGTCCACCTTCATGGTGGAGATGAGCGAGGTCGCAAATATTCTCAGGCACGCCACTCGGAACTCCCTCCTGATCCTGGATGAGATTGGGCGCGGCACCTCGACCTACGACGGCCTCTCCATCGCCTGGGCGGTGGTGGAGCACATCGCGGACGGGAAAAAGATCGGTGCGAGGACGCTCTTTGCCACCCACTATCATGAGCTGACAGAGATGGAGGGGAAGATCCCCGGCGTGAACAACTACTGCATCGCGGTCAAGGAAAAGGGGGACGACATCGTCTTTCTGAGAAAGATCATCCCCGGCGGCGCGGACAAGAGCTATGGAATCCAGGTAGCAAAACTGGCGGGAGTCCCGGACGCTGTGCTCACCCGGGCGAAGGAGATCTACCAGGAACTCACGGAGAACGATATCACTGAGAAGGCTGTGGAAAAGCCAAAGACAGAAGAGAAAAAGCCGAGAAAGAGCCGGCTGGACCAGATGGATCAGAACCAGATGTCCCTCCTTTCCACTGTCACGGACGCGGAGATCGTCCGGGAGCTTCTGGATGTGGATCTGACCCGCCTGACCCCGCTCGACGCCCTGAACACCCTCAACGCTCTGCAGAACCGCTGCAGAAATCGCTGGGAGCCGGGACAGTGAAGCGGACACTTTTTTGATGGTTCCCGGTATAGAATAATTGTAACGGCTCTTGAATCCACAATGATTCTGAATGGCTATATTATCTGATTATATTTTTCCACCGAAATCGCATATATGCTGATGAATCTGGCTGCGGGCAATCGACAGCAGAGCTACTCTCCTGACCACAGACAGAATCGAAAAGAGAAGATGGGGGAAGCAGAATGAAGGAGATACATGTCCTGGAACAGACCACGATCGATCAGATCGCGGCGGGGGAGGTGGTGGAGCGCCCTTCCTCCATTGTCAAGGAGCTGTGTGAAAATGCGCTTGACGCAGGATGCACGGTGCTCACGGTTGAAATCCAGGGCGGCGGGATTTCCATGATCCGCGTGACGGACAACGGGGAGGGGATCGATCAGAGCCAGGTCCGGATTGCCTTTCAGCGGCACGCGACCTCCAAGATCACAGAGGTCAATGACCTCTTTTCCATTCGCTCCTTTGGCTTCCGGGGGGAGGCACTCTCCTCGATTGCGGCTGTCTCCCGGGTGGAGCTCATCACGAAGACAGCCGGGAGCCTGACCGGCAGCCGCTATCAGATTGAGGGTGGAAGAGAGATTCTTTTCGAGGAAATCGGGGCCCCGGAGGGCAGCACCTTCCTGATCCGGGATCTCTTTTACAACACGCCTGCCAGGCGGAAGTTTCTGAAAAGCGCCCAGGCTGAGGCGGGCTATGTGTCAGACTTTGTCCAACGCCTGGCCCTTTCCAGACCGGATCTGGGGATCCGCCTGGTCGTGAATGGGCAGACCAGGCTTTCCACTTCCGGCAACGGGAAGATCCGGGATGTGATCTACCAGGTGTTCGGAAAGGAGACAGCCAGAAGCCTGATTGAGATTGACCGGACAGAGGGGGATTACCGGCTTTCAGGCTATCTCGGAAAGCCGCAGATCTCCCGGGGAACCCGGAGCTATGAGATCTTTTTTGTCAACGGGCGGCTCATTCAGAGCAGCCTGCTCCAGAAGGCTTCGGAGGAGGGCTGTGAGACTTTCCTCATGCAGCGCCGTTTCCCCTTCCTTCTCCTGTCTCTTGAGCTTCCCGGGGACAAGGTGGATGTCAATGTTCACCCGGCCAAAGCCCAGGTGCGCTTCTCCGAAGGCCCGCATCTCTATGACTTTGTCAGGAGCACGGTCAGAAACGCTCTGACTGGCCGGGAGCTGATCATCGGAACCCCCTTTGCCAGCAGCAAGGAGGAAAACGCGGAGAGGAAAGCCGAGGAAAAGGCGGAAAAAAAGTCCCTGAAGGAGCAGGGGATGAGTGTGCCTGAGCCCTTTGAAAAGCTCCGCCGGGAGCATCTTGCCCACAACGACAGCCCCTACGGTCCCATGTATGGAGATCGAAAGTCGATCCAGGAAGAGCTGAATGGGCGGAGCAGACAGAAGGAAAGCGCTGAAACAGAATCTTCTAAGCCCTCAGAGACCTCAGGTATTTCAGAAAGCGCAGAAGCCTCAGAGATCAGGAAGGCGGAAGCGCCAGATGCCGGGGGGAAGGGAGATTTTCCAGCCCGGGGTGAGGCGGCAGGAAAAGAGACGAGAAAAGAAACGATAGAAGAGGAGCCGGAGCGCCGATCAGAAAAAAGCTCCGGGAGCCCCGTAGAAAGTCGCATAGAGAGCCCCATAGAGAGCCTTATAGAGAATCGCATAGAGAATCGCATAGAGAATCGCATAGAGAATCGCATAGAAGGCCCCAGTAAGAGCCGCCTGGAAATCGATCCCAGGCAGGGAGCTGAGGCAGCCGGAAGGGGAGAGCGAGAGAGCAGGGAGCCCATTGGCAGCGGAAATGCGGGAGCTGCTGCTCCGGCAGCGCATGAGAGCAGCGAAGGCCTGGGAGATGCTCCAGAATCAAGCCCAGAGAAGTCCGGGGAAGGGCCTGGAGAAACACATTCCACACAGAAAGAGGAGTTCTACCCCTCCCAGCAGCTCTCTTTCCTCTCTGAGGAGGACCAGAAGGGCCTCCCGGAGGGAACATCAGACAGCGAGATGGAGAAGGTCAACGCCTCTTTTCTGACCCGGGAGCATGTGAAGGAACATCGGCTGATCGGTCAGATCTTCGCTACCTACTGGCTCATCGAGTACAAAAACAGCCTCTATATCATTGACCAGCATGCGGCCCACGAGAAGGTGATGTTCGAACGGCTGATGAGAAACTACCGGGAGAAGCGCCCTGCCTCCCAGATGATCTCCCCGCCCATCATTGTGACGCTGAGCCTCAGCGAAGAGCAGCAGCTTCGGGAGAACAAGGACTTTTTCACGGGTCTGGGCTTTGAGATTGAGCCCTTTGGGGATCAGGACTTCGCGATCTACGCGGTTCCCACGGATCTCTATGGGATGACGGAGCGGGACTTCTTCCTGGAGACCCTGGACAGTCTCTCCGCGGAGAATGGTCGAATGTCCATCGAGACCATTACCTCAGCGGTTGCCACACGGGCCTGCAAGGCTGCTGTGAAGGGGAATACAAGCCTGTCCTTCCAGGAGGCGGATGCTTTGATTGAGGAGCTTCTTGGCTGTGAAAACCCCTATAACTGCCCCCACGGTCGTCCGACCATTCTGTCCATGACCCGGACGGAGATTGAGAAGAAGTTTCGCCGGCTGGTCTGAGAGAGACTGAGAGCGCAAGAATCCCGGCAGCCATCTCTTCACAAGGCCTTCGGGAACTGGGGAAGCCATCCTATGACTGGATATTGACTGGATATACCTGCGAGCGCGAGAATCTGCCTCAGAATTGGGG
>CADBUA010000318.1 GCA_902797665.1 uncultured Lachnospiraceae bacterium
AGAGATCGGACGATCGTCATAGATCCAGCACCGCCTCTGCCATCTGCCTGAGGATGAAAAGATGCCCCGCCTGACGGCGGGGCATCTTTCATCCGGCAGTATGTTCTTACTCAACCTGGCTTCCGTACATATCCCGGAACATTTTCTCCACATCACGGATCTCATCCTCGGAATCAAGGAAGGCCTTTGCCACATCCGGGTCAAAATGGGATCCTGCATCCTTTTCTATGATGCCAAAGGCCTTGTCCAGCGGCATGGGTGCCTTGTAGATCCGCTTGCTGACCAGGGCGTCAAACACATCCGCGACAGCCATGACACGTGCCGACAGCGGAATCTCCTCCCCCGAAAGCCCGCAGGGATAGCCTCTTCCATTCCACTTCTCGTGGTGATAATAGGCGATATCCCGGGCGTGATTCAGATAGCCGGACTCAGGCACCTCTTTGATAACCTGTTCGATGACTGTCTTCCCGGCCGTCGTATGAGTCTTCATGATCTCGAACTCCATGTCGTCAAGTTTGCCGGGCTTGTTCAATACCGCATCCGGGACCTGAATCTTGCCGATGTCATGGAGAGGCGCTGATTTCACAACATTCGAGATATACTCATCCGTGAGAACATCAGCGTGGAGACCCTCCGCCCTCATCCGCTTCAGGATGATTTCCACATAGGTCGCGGTCTTGCGGATATGCTGGCCGGTGTTCTCATCCCGGTTTTCCACGAGATCCGCCAGGACCATGATCAGCGCGGTCTGCATCTGCGAGATGGTCTCACTCTGCTTGTTGATCTCCTTCACAAAATCCAGATTGTTCTCGGCAACGTTCAGGATCGAATGATACAGGTTCTCAATCTCATCCCCTGTCCCGATATCGACTCTGCGAATGCTGTCAACCTTCTCCTCGCTGATCTCTTCCTCGTCATTCTCTTTGTCAAATACCAGGTCCTGCGCATGCAGAGCCATGCTGTTGACCGGGAAAATGATGCCATAATCCACAAACCAGACGGAAATCGCCAGGATCAGGACAACGAATCCCGCAAAGAGGAAAATCATCTGAATGATGAAGCTGAGCTCATTGTGAAGCAAGGTCGTCATAGCCACATCCGTTCCGATGTAGCAGACGCACTCACCAGCGTCATTCCGGAGCGGTACATACGCCGTCAGGAGCCATCCGTAGGAATCATTGGTGGTGATGGGCTCAATCTCCTCCCCCGCTAAAAGTTTCGGAAGGAGCGGTGTAAAGGACTCGTCAAAGGGCACCAGTTCGCCAGCTTCCGCGCCCTTCAGGCCTTCCACGTCCAGGTCAAAGACCACGTGGCAGCCATCCTCAAGGATCTTGTAGGCATAGAGATACTCCACATCCGGCGCGGCGTTGCGGATCCGGTAGAGTTCCTCCTCAATCTCCAGGTAGCCTTCAGCGCTTTCGCCCTTCTCTATGAATTCATCCACCCTGTTCGCGTCAATGGCATTGGATGCCATATTGGCAACATTTCTGGCGATTTTGGAGTACTCCTCCTGCATGGAATTGTGATAGAGGATATAGCTGATCAGGGTTGCGGCTGTGGCGAGGAGCAAGAGAGATACAATCAGAATCATCAGAATCTTGCCGCGGACCGATATCCTGCGGCACTTGATGCTCTGTGACTCTTTCTCCTCCTCTTCTGTCAGCGGTCTCTGCTGCCAGCCCCTGAAGACAAGCCTCCTTTTCTGCTCCTCCGGTATGAAGTGAAGAATCAGCAGCACGATACCGACTGTGATCAGCTTGTCCAGGATGTCAATGCCAAAATCTATGATAAAACCATTTGTCGGGAATCCGGACAAAAGCCAGGGCAGGATGCCGCCCAGTCCACCGCCGACAATCGCCAGGCACAGGACAAAGAGCAGTGTCGTGTGGACCTTCTTCAGCCAGCCGCGGTTGGACATAAAAGTGGCACAGACAGAGATCAGAACATTCAAGGCTGCGTAGTAGATCGATGTGATATCCGTAAATCCTTTGATCAGGTTGGTTACAAATCCCACAAAGATGCCTGGAAGATAGCCTCCAAGCACAGCTGTCAGAATGGTTCCGATGGTGTCCATCCACAATGGGATCCCGGCTTTTCCAACAATGTAGGACGGGATCAAATTCAAGAGAACGCCGGTTGCACAGAAAACCACATATCGCCAGAGATATTGGTTTCTGATGACCTTCTCCTTTTTCGTTATTGTCATACACGTTCCTCCTTAACCTGTACCATGCCCCTTTCGTTTCTTATTCTTCACGGAGTTTTGCCATCTCCTGAATCAGCTCATCGAGATCCTTCCTCGACTCTTCACTCAGCTCTTCCTTCTGATCTCCGGTGTCAGACAGGAACTTCCTCAGCATCCCGAGCACATCCTTCATCTCCCGTTCCTCGTCGGCCAGCCGTTTCTTCTCTGTGATGTCACTGATGAAGACATAGTAGATATCGCCGTACTCAGGAGAATGGGAGAAATGCCCGTAATCATCCACCCAGCGGATCTCCCCATCCTTGCGGATGATCCGATATTCTACCTGATCCAGACTATCGCCTTCATCCGCGTCAATCTGCTCATCAATCGCGTCCTGGATCCGCTGAAAATCGTCCGGATGCACCATCCCCTGAAAGGTATATCCTGTCAGTTCCTTGAACTCATCAAGATTGGCGCATCCGTAGATTTCATAAACCTTATCGTTCGCATAGATCAGTTCTCTTTTTTCGTCCTCATGATAGATAAAAAATCCTCCAGGGATCACTTTGGACATCTGCCAGATCACCGGCAGTGTAAACCTGGTCAATGCGAAGCCATCGGAATACCGCTCTCTTCTGTTAACTTTGTCTGCCATTCCGGAAAACTCCTTTCCTGCGTTGTGCATGCTGTCGTGATACTATGTGTTTCTATGGTCTGAATAGACTACAGTGAACTTTCAGGCCTATCCTGGGGCTTCGGGATTGATTCACTGCTGCGCCAAGGTCTGTCCTGTGCCAGGAATGGACAGAATCTGCCCGCCCGGCATCCCATCCCCAAAGCCTCTCTCCATGGAATCACAGGATTGAAACCCTCATGGATCCTGTGCCCGCGCTCTCTGAAGAAGCTCTCATCCTCTGGTGAAATGCTTCTTCCTAATGAAATCGTCCAGCTTCTGAGATCTCTATGCAATTGTATTTCAATTGTCAAAGTGCCCAAATCCGCGTTAGATCCAGCTTCTCTCAATCCTTGACATTGTACAGCCAAACCTTCCGCTTCATCAAATCAGCCAAAGCCATTGAGCCGCTCTCCTCGAAAACTCTGTATTCCAGCACGAAGCAAATAATATCCACAGGCAACAGATACATACCGTTTTTTTCCATATCGCCGAAATCTCCGGATGAACAGTTCTCGGTGGAAAATTTCTGAGACGGGCATAAGCGTCCCAGTGCCTGGCAAAATCCGAAGACTTCCCGCTATCAATGGCGTAGCTGTCAAGCCATTTGCGCACTTTGAGCCATGTGAGAGAATACAGTTCCCCTGCAAAAGGTCGGGCGCACTTTCAATGCGGGCATAGGTGCCTGGCGTCAAAAAATAAAAAAGCGGCCAGGTTGCGGCTTATGCCGCTCCCTGACCGCTCTCGCATCTGAAAGAAAACAGTCCCAGGGCTTTCAAAGCGTCTCTTTCCAGGTCCCCTGCCCTTTCAGTTCGACGTACAGCCTGCCATAGGAAGACTGATAGTAGGGCTGCACCCAGAAGACGATCACAAGCCCCAACGTGAAGATGCCTAAGATCATCCATCCAAGGAAGGATAGATCCATTACAAACATCTTCCCCTTGTTCCCATTCGTCATCTCTTTGGAGCGCGCAAAGACCTCGTTGTAGTCCAGATTCGGATTGTCCGC
>CADBUA010000319.1 GCA_902797665.1 uncultured Lachnospiraceae bacterium
CGAACTGATCAAGCTGATCTGCGGATGCCTGAACGTACGCTTTCCTCTCCCCGCTGTCTCTCAGGCCTGAACGATCCGAAGCGTCGAAAGTGTCTCCTTGCTTTGCATCTCCCGGATCCTTCGCTTTTACCTGAACTGTTCTCTGCTTTCCCTCCTTCTGCCCTGCTGCATTCCTCCTGGCAGATTCTGGGAAGGGAATGGAACTGTCCTCCTCTCTGGCCTGATTCTGATCAGAAATCCTGAGTGCTCCATTTGTGCCGGATCTGCCGCTTCTCCCGGAGCCTCCGGATCCTCCGAATCTCTCTGCTTTCTCCGGTGCCCTGGATCCGTCGGAGATCACTGATTTCCGCAAATATGCTTCCAGCAGCCTGTCTTCGGCCGTACGAATCGATGCGGAAGTCTGAAGTCCGCGCTCCCTCAGTGAAGAGGCAGCTTTCCTCTTCTCCCTCGCCTCCCCCCTCGCCTTCACCTGCCTGAGAAACGCCTTCCTGGCAGCGTCAGGCGCGGTCAGTTCTTTCTTTTGTCGAAGATCTTTCCCCCTCTTCCCATCATGCCTTTCCTTCCCGCCTTTCCCGGCCTTTCTGCTTTTCCCGCTTCTCACGGAGGATTCGCTCTCCCTGAGTGCTTCCTTTACAGTCCGGATCTCTGACCCTGACTCGCTGCCGGGACTTTCGTCTGGATCCGGATTGCTGAAAGCGCTATGATCAGCAGCTCTGGCATCCGTGCGGTCCTGGTCTGTCAGGGTCGAGCTTTCTTCTTTCAGGGCAGCTGCCTTCCAGCTCTCCTTTTCCTTCTTTTCTTCTTTCATGCTCCCAGTCCCCAGAATCTCCCCTCCCTGGCACTGTTGATGCCTTCTAGGTCATTACTGCCATTTATGCCCTTTATGTCCTATTCCCCTCTATGCCTCTATGCCCGTTATGCTCTTTTGCATCTTTCATTCTCATCCTCCATCACCCGCAGGATCGCAGCCGCTTTCCAGCTGCTCTGCCGGGCAAATCGTTCAATCGCAGGTGCTCTTTTCACATGATGGAAGAGCAGGTAGTCCTGATATGCCCTGCGGAAGCGCTCCAGTTCTGCCCTGCTGGAAAAGCAGATGGGACCGGTCTCCGTGTCCAGGCTGAAGCAGCTCGTTTTCGCGCTATTCAGATGCTCTCTTCCCTCCTCGTGCGCCGGCCGCTGATCCAGATCCTCCAGCTTTGTCTCTTCATTCAGCACATCTTCCGCATTTCCTGCATTTCCCGCCTCTCCATGCCTCATCCCAAGGGTCTCCCGCCCTGTCATCTCTCTGCCCTCCCTGATCTCAAAAGCTTCTCTTGTCCTAGAGCGGTCCTTCCGGCGCATCCGCCGGAGCCTCTTCTTCACCGAAAGGGGCATCTTCCCCTGTCCCCGATCACACATCTCCCGCAGGAAATCCAGAAGGTCAGAAATCCTGACGCCCATCTCCTGAGCCCCTGCCCCTTCGCGGTCCACGACCTTCATGAGATACATATCCTCTTCTCTCTTCCGTCTCCCCTCTCTTCTTCTCTCTTCCGTCCCCCCTCTTCCCTCTTCTTTCACGCTGACCTCTGACCTGTTCTCAGTTCTGCCTTCATTCAGGCTTCAAATAAGCTTCATTCAACTTGTATTCAGGCCTCCGTTTTGACCTTCCTCGGGCATTTGACCGCTCTCAGAGTCCCGAGAAGGAGAAGGTCCGGTACTTCCCGTCAAAGCTGCAGTGGATGACCTCTGTCCTCCCCTGGATGGAGAAGTCTGCTTCCGCGTTCCCCGTCTCCTCATCGATCGAAAAACGCTCCATGGCGGAAGCGATCTCTCCTGTAAGTCCGGAGGACGCGGTGTATTCAAAGATCTGATCGTAAAAGAGCTCCTGTCCCCCGACATGCTTCAGGAAAGCTTCTGAAACGCCGCAGACATTCAGAGAAACGCTCACAGATTCCGTGATCGGAACAGGGCTTGTCTCCTCGGGGCAGGTGTAGCCGGAGGAGCTGTCGTCTGATCGGGCTGTGCTTCCTGTGATCCCCATAGCTGCTGGGAAAGATGAAACATCCAGGCTCTCCTCGGTATATTGGGGTGCTTCTGTCTCCTCCTCCGCTTCCAGAAAGCGGTAGGACTTCTCTTTCAGAGAGTAGACGGACAGGAGCTTCCAGTCCGGATTGCCGTTGAAGTAGAGGTAGCTGTATACCAGTCCAGGCTCCCGCTCTCCCGTATACTCCTTCGGAGAGAGGTATACGTCCGTCACCATGCTGTAAGGGCTGCCAGGGTCCTCCATCTTCATGGCCTCCCCCAGCTCCTTCAGAAAGTCGAGGTCATCAAACGCACCGCCGTAGGCAGAGAGATGGCTGCTGCTGAGTCCATGCAGCGTGAGCCCGTATGGTTTTCCAG
>CADBUA010000320.1 GCA_902797665.1 uncultured Lachnospiraceae bacterium
GTCTCATTCGAAGGAATCAGCGTCGCCGGACTCTCCTTATACGCGATCGGGTAGATGCCTGTCTGTGTCTCCTGTTTGCGGGATACACAGCCGCTGACAATGTCTGACTCGACAACCAACCCTCCATTTTTGTAAAACCAGAGGTGCTGCGCTGAAAGGTTTACCTCGACATACTGAAGCATGTCGTTGCGACCGCTCCTGCCCACTCCCCTGTAAGCATAGATCGGTTCCCGCTCAACTGATGTATTGGACTGGATATCCCGGAGAAGCTGCTCGTACTCCCCGTTCTCATCCACAAGATAGCCGTACTCATTGAAAACATCCCCGAATACGATCTCGTTCCCATACGTAGTCTGGAAGACACGCTCATAGTGGTATGTATTGTACCTGGAGGCAAGACTGGTCACATAGTTCCGAATGGAATCCTCGGAGATATATCCGGTCTCATTCTCGATGAAGACCCAGTCCTTAATCGTGTCCCAGTCAATGGACTCAGTCTGATCCCCGAAGGTATATGTGATCTTTGCCTTGTCGTAGGAGTTGTAGACATTCACCATCGTATTCAGCCCGCTGTCCCCGGCTGTAATCGACGGCTTGATATAGAGATCCGCCGGAATGCTAACCTTCAGGTCCCCCTGCGGGTACTCCTGCGCGATCAGCTTGTCCACCTCCCCCCTGACAAGAGCCTGGACATCCGCGTCATTCAGCAAAGTCCCCTGAATCTCTGGAACGATAGAGTAGGTCTTGCTGCCCGGGTCATAGGTGACATAGGCATCCGCGTTCTGGACCCGGGGCTCCGCGAAGGCGGCAACCTTGACCGTCTGCCGGAATCGGTTCTCATCAAAAGTGAAGGGGACCGAGATTTCAAAGCTGTTTCCATGCAGAAGAGAATCCAGCATGACCGCGACGCTGCTCTTCTGTCTGCTGAGCGCATCCTCAAGTCCAGACAGGAGCTTCGTCTGATCTACTGCATAGCCAAGGCTCTCGAGCGTGTAGACCACCTCTTCTGTCCCATTCTCCAACACATGGACGGAAGGCGCCGAGTAGGCTGCTGTGATCTCCGGAAGCAAATCCTCCGGTATTCTGTTCGAGGCGTCGAAACCATTGATTACCGAGTTTTCATAAAAAGTCGTCCGGTTCCACTGCCGCGAGAGGTACCAGACCAATGCCGCCAGTGCTGCAGCTGCAACAACCAGCACTGTAAGCAGAAGCGATTTGATAAACGTACCGCCCTTCAAAATCCGTCCCCCTCTGCCTGCCGGAAGATGGCAGTCCTTCCATATCCGTATCCAGATCAAACACACACAAGTCCCCAAAAGAGGGCACGCCCCTCCCCGGAAATCCACCAAATGATAGCATCTATCCCTGCCAGCGTCCCCCGGAAAAGGGAAAAACTATTCTGAAGAGTTTCTTAATCGAAAGCCCTTCAAAAATGCCCGAAAACCCGCATAAAACAAGGCTTTTCAGATCGAACAATTGAAAAGGGCAGAAGCTTTCCGGGGCGGCAGAATCAGGGGCAGATATCAAATTAACTGTATATCTACTCAATCTGCATTCATATCCATTCATATGGAGTGTTTACTGTTATTTATATCTGAAATCGCCAGCATTTTTCAGGCGTTTCACCGCTGCGCTTCCAAAGGGTCTCTATCCCTCCTCTCTCCCTTCTCCCTTTCTCCTGATCTGCCAGGAGCTAAAAAGGGCTGCCAGCCGGCAGCCCTTTGTTTGATCAGTTTTTCAATATATATCGAAGAAGTATCAGGTATACATCGAATCGATATCGAATCGATACCGGAAACCATTCGAATCTGCCGATTGTTTCACCGGTATATGCCCGCTCGCGCCCATTTTGTCCTGTATTCTCGTGCTTGCGGGTTTTATATTTGCCCATTGAATTCAGATTGTTATCAGTGTCGGTGAAAAAGGATCCTTTTCCCACAGCTCAGGCCTGTGCAAGTTCAGGCTGTCTTTCTCACCCGGATCCGATAGACCAGAAGCCAGATCCCTGAGAACAGGAAGGAGCCTGCTGCGCTTCCTCTGGCCAGAAGGCCAAAGTAATCGTCCGGGGACATCGGGATCATCAGAAGAACCGACACCACCGCGCCAAGAAGCGAAATCACACAGACAAACATCGGAACCCTTCCAGGTGTCTGTCCGTTCCGCGCATTCAGGGCCACTACCTTCAAAGAGAACATCCACTGCAGGTAGAACATGACGGTCAGAACCGAAGCGATAATCATCGCCACCAGCATGAAGATCCCCTCGATGAGGGAACTTGTGAACTGGGAGCTGGAAGCGCCCACCACCACAAAGTAAACCGAGATCACCAGTCCAATCACCAGCACCAGACAGGCGACGATGAACTTCAGAACCATCATCACCCTGGCAAGCATGTAACCGCCCATGGGGAACTGCTTTCTCCGGGTGGTCGTCTGGGCAAACATCAGCCAGAAACCAATGGCCAGGAGGATGTTCGGAATCAGGAAAACCAACAGAATCAGAAGCTTCACGGTCCCGCCAAGCTGCTTCACGATCGCGTTGACATTCACAATCATCGAGACCAGCTGCTTGGCAAACTCGGAAATCATCTGGATCATAAAGCTGTTCTCTCCGCCGCCGAGGATCCCCGCCAGCATCGTATCCGCCTGGCTGAGGTTGTACAGCGCGTTCCCGGAGAGGATGTTGTAGATGTTAGACACCACCATCAGGCTGAAGAAGAAGGCCAGAAGGACAAAGAGGAAAGACCGCACCATCTTGCGGGCGCGTACAATAAAGGCTCTGCCCCCATTCGTGTTCTGGCTGCTGCGGCCATAGTCCCCGCGTTCCCTTACAGGGCTGCCCTGTACCTGGCGGTAGCCGTATCCCGCGTTGCCATACTGATCCCGTGGATCCTGCATGCGGTCATTTCTTCCCGGGTTTTCAACCTGTTCCCGCGCCGCGAAGGTCTGCCCCCTTCCAACATCCTGCTGCCAGTTTCTTCCATAGCCCGGCGCTGAATCGTAGCCCTGCTCTTTCTGGTGAAAGTAGGGATTTCCACCCGGATTCTCAGATGGATACTCCTGCCTCCGGAAGGCCTGTTCCTGATCGGCGTTCTGTCTCGTCCCTTCCCGATAGCCGCCTCTCTGACCATTCCCGCTGCGGGGATCCTGCTGTAAATAGCTCTGCGGACCAGGCGTCATCCCCTGATCCCCGTAAGTATTCTGACGGGTACGGGGATCCATCTCCCCGGCATTTCCTCCCCCGGAAGGAAACGTGACGACCGAAGAGGGTGAGAAGTCCTCCATCCGATAAGCTCTTCCGGATGCTGCCACACGCTGCCGCGCGGGATCTGAGGCATTCCCATAGCTCTCATACATTTGTCTCTGTTCAACCGGCATTTCCGCCTGCTCTCCCCTTAAAAAAGCAGGACTGTCCATAGGACCTTTCTGTCCCTGTGCCTCCGGCAGTACCCCTCCCCTGTTATCTGCGGGCACATCCTGATGATCCAGGCCAAAAAGCCCCTGGCCTCCCTGTGCCGAGCGTCTCGCGTCATCATCCGGATTCCCTGAAAATCCTGTGTACCGTTTTTCCTGTCCATCCGGGATATCCGGCAGTGGGTTTCCGCAGAATGCACATACTGACGCGCTGTCCTCATTCTCGTTCCCGCAATAAATACATCTTTTCATCGATCCGTTCTCCCCGAGATCTGACTCCCCTGAAATAGTTAAACTCGTGTTATTATATCGCATGGAATTCTCCTGAGCAAGGAAATGGTTTTTAAGAAAGCCTTTAGATTCAAGGAGAAACGCACGATTCAGGGTCCACTCCCATCGATCCCCCACCTCCCTCCGTCCGTTCCTCCGCCCTTCTCTCCCCCCGCTCTCCGCCCCTCCGCTCTCCACCCTCCGCCCCTCCGCTCTCCACCCTCCGCCCTCCGCTCTCCACCCTCCGCCCTCCGCTCCCTTCGTATCTGGAAAGGGGCCTGCGACTGGAAAGGTACCTTTTTCTATGCTCGCGGGCAAAAGAGAAGAGAAAAGCGGAGGCAGCGCCTCCGCTTTTCTCTTCTTGTCTTTCAGGATCTTTCGGTTTGTTTTACACCGGGAACCATTCAAATTTGCCAGGTGTTTCACCGGTATATGCCCGCTCGCCAATTTTATCGCAGATTCTCGCGCTTGCGGGTATAACTTCTTTTAGCTTCTTTTGGCTCTTTGGGCATATTCAGGCCTGTTCCGGGTATTTCCCCCTGCCATAGCCCTCTCGTCCCTGTCTCTTCAGGATCTTGATGCCTGGGAGAGCTCCAGGAGTTTTCCCTTCAGTTCAGACTCCATCCGCTCCATCTCGGCCTCCGCCTCTCTTCTCTTCTGGCGGCCTTCCTCCTGGATCTTGACGACATCGTCGAGGGTCGTGATCAGTTCCAGGTTGGTCTGCTTCAGGGTCTCGATATCGATCACGCCACGCTCGGATTCCTTAGCGGTCTGCACGGTCGCGGTATGAAGCTGCGCGGCATTCTTCTTCAGAAGCTCATTTGTCAGTTCCGTCACCTCATGCTGAGCCTTGGCGGCCTGGTTGGAGTGCTCCACGCCCAGGGCAATCACCATCTGGTTCTTCCAGAGCGGAATCGTGTTGACGATCGTCGACTGAATCTTCTCCGCCATCAGGGTGTCGGAATCCTGCACCAGACGGATCTGCGGCCCGGTCTGGAGGGCAACCATCCTGGTGAGTTCGAGATCATGGAGCTTCTTCTCAAAGCGGTCGCACTGAGCACCGAGGTCTCTGGCCTTCTGCGCATCCGCGGCATCTCCACTCTTCTGGGCCTGTTCCTGCAGCTCCCGAAGCTCCCCGTTGCGAACCTCCTCGAGGCGCTTCTTTCCAGCCATGATGTACATGGTCAGCTCTTTGAAATAGGCCATATTCAGGTCGTACATCTTGTCGAGCAGAGCAACATCCTTCAGCAGGGTGACCTGGTGCTGCTCCAGGGTCTTTACGATCCCGTCCACCGACTCCTCTGTCTTCTCATATTTCGCCTGGAGCGCGGTCAGCTTGTTGGCTTCTTTCTTGAAGAACTTGAAGAATCCGCCTTCCTCCTTGGAGACATCGAACTGCTTCAGTTCTGTGACAAGACCGGAAATCATGTTTCCGACCTCCCCCATGTCCTTATTGCGGACATTCGCCAGAGCCTGGTCCGTGAAGTCAGACATCTTCTTCTGAGTACCCGCGCCATACTGCATGATCGCGCTGGAATCCCGGATATCAATGCGGCTGGCGAAAGCATCCACCATGCGCTGCTCTTCGGGACTCAGAATTACCTCCACATCCTGAACCGCCTGCTTCGCCTGCGCTACGAGATCCGGTTTAAACTCAGCAGAGACAGTCTCCAGCACAGGAGCTGGCGCTGGCGTTTCCTCGGCGGCCTGAGATGGAGCTGCCGGCGCGGGTGCTGTGGCCACTGCCATCGCTGCGGCCGCAGGAGATACAGGCGCCGCAGGAGCCACCGGAGCTTCAGGAACTGCCGGGCTGATCTCCGCACTCCCCTCATCTCCAAAGGTCAGCGTAATCGGCTGTGGGGACGGGATCATGCCATCAAACATGTTTCTGTTGTCATTGTCTGCCATCA
>CADBUA010000321.1 GCA_902797665.1 uncultured Lachnospiraceae bacterium
ACGATTCGCCTGCGGCAAATCTTAACTGCCTCTGGTATATCTTCTCACGCTCAGTTGAGCGTGTGCAAAGTGGACCGGACAGTTACCGATTTCTTCAGATGTCTCTGCCTCCTCTTCGGGCTGCCTCCGGCCATTCTGACTCCCAGGAGCCTGTCTGTCCTTTCGCAGTATTCTCTATATCTTCCATTCGGAATGCGCCGGCCGGCTTATGGATGTGTTTTGACATTTTTGACAATATTATCCTTTCATTTCCAGTATGTTTGTTAATTACATTCTTAAATCATCTGGGCAGAGCTATAGTGTTGCTTTGCGGTTCGTCATTATTCCAAATTTTCGAGCCATAAGCCTCTATATATTTGGCATGTTGCCTAAATGTTTTTATGTTGTTCAAACAAAGAACTTGTCTTAAGATTAAGTAACACTATTTCTTTTCTGCCGGTGCTCAACTGCCGGTGGAAACAGCAGCTAAAGGAGGATTTCCATATGGATTACGCAGCTGAGTCGTTACGTCTTCACAGAGAGTGGAAAGGAAAAATTGAGGTTAAGGCAACAGTTCCGGTGGAGACTTCCGAGGACCTGTCCCTGGCATACACCCCTGGTGTGGCACAGCCCTGCCTGGAGATCCAGAAAGATGTTCTTCAGAGCTATGAGCTCACGAGAAGACACAACCTCTGTGCGGTCATCACGGACGGCACCGCGGTCCTGGGCCTCGGGGACATTGGACCGGAAGCCGGTATGCCGGTGATGGAAGGCAAGTGCGTCCTCTTCAAGAGCTTCGGCGATGTGGATGCCTTCCCGCTCTGCATCAAGACCAAGGATGTCGACAAGTTTGTCGAGACTGTCTATCTCATGTCCGGCTCCTTTGGCGGTATCAATCTCGAGGACATCGCGGCTCCCCGCTGCTTCGAGATCGAGCGCAAGCTGAAAGAAAAATGCGACATCCCGATCTTCCACGATGACCAGCACGGCACGGCCATCATCACCCTGGCGGGCCTCAAGAATGCCCTGAGACTGACCGGCAAGGACATCGGCGAGATCAAGGTTGTGACCTCCGGTGCGGGCGCAGCCGCCATTGCCATCGTCAAGCTGATCATGAGCGCCGGCGTCAGGCACGTGATTATGTGCGACCGGAAGGGAGCCATCTACAAAGGACGCGAGGGCCTGAACTGGATCAAGGAAGAGATGGCGGAAGTCACGAACCTGGAGAAGAAGGCTGGCTCTCTGGCCGATGTCCTGGTGGGCGCTGATGTCTTCATCGGAGTCTCCGCTCCGGGCACCGTGACAAAAGAAATGGTCGCCTCGATGAACAAGGATGCCATCATCTTCGCCTGCGCGAATCCGACTCCGGAGATCTTCCCGGATGAGGCCAAGGCCGGCGGCGCGGCCGTCATCGCTACAGGAAGATCAGACTTCCCCAATCAGGTCAACAACGTTCTGGCCTTCCCGGGCATCTTCCGCGGCACCTTCGATGTGCGCGCTTCCGACATCAACGAGGAGATGAAGATTGCCGCGGCCAATGCCCTGTCCTCTCTCGTCTCCGATGAGGAGCTGTCTGCGGACTACATCCTGCCCAAGGCATTCGATCCGCGCGTTGGCAAGGCGGTCGCCCAGGCAGTCGCCCAGGCGGCAAAGGATTCCGGCGTCGCCAGAATCTGATTTTTCTGAAAGCGCCTGCCCCGAAAACTGTGAAGGTTTCCGGGGCAGTTTGAAAGCTGCTTCCTCTGATCATATTTCAGGCCTGTCGGCCTGAAAGGACTCCCCTGGCTATCTCTCTGCCGCACACGCGCAGCAGGCCTGGAGTCCTATATTCTTTAAAACTTTATCATTTAATAACCTGAGGTATTAAAATGAGTAATTCTACAGATAAAAACGGAGAATACAAGATTTTCGGGATGTCCTGGAAACTCTTCCTCCTCATCACCATCGTTGTCCTGGGAGCTACCTATCTGGGTGTCCTTCCCAGCGGCATGGGTGGATGTTTCGCCTTCATGATCGTCGTCGGTACGCTCCTCTATGAGCTGGGCGAACACACCCCGATCATCAATTCTTACCTTGGCGGAGGCGCCATCGTCGTCATCTTCGGATCCTCCGCTCTGGCTTTCTTCAGGCTGATCCCCATGTCCACAACCCTGGAGGACGGCACAAAGGTCTTCAACATCGTCAAAGATTTTGACCTGATGGCCAACATCACCACCTTCTTCAAGCCCACCGGCGCTTTCCTTGATTTCTATATCGCGGCGCTGATTACAGGTTCAATCCTGGGCATGAACCGGAAGCTCCTGGTGAAGGCTGCGGTCCGCTACTTCCCGGCCATCTTCGGTGCGGTCGGTCTGGCTTTTGCCCTGGCGCTTCTTGCGGGCAAGGTCACCAACTTTGGTACCATCAAGGCCATGCTCCTGATCGCGCTCCCGATCATGGGCGGCGGCATGGGCGCGGGCGCTGTTCCGCTTTCCAAGATCTTTGAAAGTTCAGGCACCATGTCGGCCGCGGAGGCCATCTCGGTCATGACACCGGCTGTTGCCATCGGCAACGCCATCTCCATCGTCATGGCCGGCGTCCTCTCCAAGACCATCAAGAGCAAGAGCTTCAATGGTCAGGGCCAGCTCATGCGTGTCGGCACGGCGGATGCCTCCGAGATGGAGATCAGCCCGGAGATGCAGGCCAAGAGAGACAAGATCAGCGTCACGAACCTGGGCATCGGACTTCTGGTCTCCAATGCCTTCTTCGCTTTCGGCTACATCTTTGCTCACTTTTTCAACATGATCTTCCCGTCTGTCTCGATCCATCCCTATGCCTGGATGATCATCACGGTCGCGATCTGCAAGATCACGAACTGCATCCCGGAGTTCATCGAGATCGCCTGCTACCAGTGGTTCCAGTTCGTCATGAAGAACCTGACAACCACGCTCCTGATGGGCATCGGGCTCTGCTACCTGGATCTCGCTGTCGTCATCGAGAGCTTCAGTCTGACCTACCTGATCCTCTGCCTGCTCACCTGCATCGGCGCTTTCTTCGGCGCTGCCCTGATCGGCAAACTGGTCGGCTTCTATCCGTTTGAGTCCGGCATCACCGCCGGCCTCTGCATGGCAAACATGGGCGGCACCGGGGACGTCGCAGTCCTCTCCGCCGCAGACCGCATGGAACTGATGCCGTTCGCGCAGATCTCTTCCCGTCTTGGAGGCACGATCATTCTTCTGCTTGGCAGCTTGCTTCTGTCACTTCTCGGCGGAAGTCTCTGAGACTGATCTCAGCCCCTCCCCGGAGGGGAGGAGCCTGATCCGGGGGGATTCCCCCCGGATCTTTTTTGTATTCTATTTTATGATATAATGCTTTTATATATTGTTTC
This sequence comes from uncultured Lachnospiraceae bacterium, assembly GCA_902797665.1. Lineage (GTDB taxonomy): Bacteria > Bacillota > Clostridia > Lachnospirales > Lachnospiraceae > Porcincola. Next base: position 3,347 of record CADBUA010000321.1, read on the forward strand.
TTTGATCGAATGTTTTGACTCTATTTCCAACTCAATCTCAATCTTTTTCATCTGTTTTCTCTTTTTTCTCTTTCTTTACGGTCTTATCTTACAATATTATTTTATCTATGTTTGCATGAAATGGATCTTTTTTTCAGAGATCTCTTTAAAAGACGGGATCTGAAACGCACTTTGTGATAGAATGCATGTCAAAAGCCAGAGCGCATTCGCGCTGCAGCCGGGAGGTGTGTGATGAGCTGTATCAGCTGTGGAAAGTCTGAGGCGGAATACCGTTTTCAGGCACTGGAAGTGCAGACGCTGCATCTTCGAGAATTCAATGGGGAGCGGAAGATTCAGGCACTGGGAAATGTGCTGGAGCTGGACATATGTGAGGACTGCGCCATGGCGCACCTGTCCGGGATCCTTTCCCCCGGCAGGAATCTCTTCCGGAAAATCCTGCCCTTCGCCCTGCTGATTCCCCCTGGGATCCTTCTGACAATCCTTTTCAGAGGAAGAGAGCCGGTGTATCTGATGCCGGGGATCTGCGCCATTCTCTGCGGATGCCTGGGAGGGCTTTCGGCAATCATGAACGCCTGCCGCCGCAGACAGGAATATGCCGTTCTCGACCAGAAGGAAGCTCTGACGAAAGCGGCCTGGGATGCTGTCAGCGCCTGCGCTCCGAAAAAGGTCGGAGACAATGACCTGACCTATATCCCCGTCACCCGGGAAAGTCTGGCGAGAAAAAACGGGGACCTGATGATTCTCTATGACCTGATCCCGGACATCGCAAAGGAGGCCTTCCGCCGGATTCACCTCCAGGAAACCCTTCACTCCGTGCACACTGTAGGAAAAAAGAATGAACAACTTTAGAATTGCTTTCACGGCTGTATTGCCCTTCATCTGCTATCTTTTTTTCGGCGGCGTTCTGAGACAGGCCCGCCTGGTGGATCAGAAGTTCCTGTTCCAGCTCAACAAAGTCCTCTTCAAGGCTTTCTTCCCAGTCCTGATGTTCCGTAACATTATCCGCATCGAAGGCGGGACTGTCCTGTCCCTTCGGATGGTTCTCTTTGCGGTCTTCGTGATGCTGGGACTGGTAGCTGTCCTGATGGTGTTCATTCCACGCATTGAGAGCAAGGATTCCCGGCGGGGCGTCATCATCCAGGCCATTTACCGTGGCAACTTTGTTCTCTTCGCCCTGCCGCTCACCGAATCCATCTTCGGGGAGGCAGGCTCCGCCATGGGTTCTCTGATGATGATCGTCTCCATCCCTGTCTACAACATCCTGGCTGTCATTGTCCTGTCCATCTACAGCGGAAAAAAGCCAAGCTTCCTCAGCATTCTGAAGGACATCGCCAGCAACCCGCTGATCGACGGCATTCTTGTTGGGATCGTCTTCAACCTCCTTCCAGTCACGATGCCGGAGGCACTGATGACGCCCCTGAATGCCCTGGCAAACTGCACAACCCCGATGGCGATCTGCGTGCTGGGGGCGCGTCTTACCGTGCAGAGCATCAAGGGCAACGAAAAGATCATCGCCCTCTCCTGTTTTCTGAAGCTGGTCATCATCCCACTCCTTATAACAGGGCTCGCCGTCCTTGTGGGCATTCGGGGACTCGAGTGGTTCCTTCTCTTTATCTATTTCGGAGCGCCGACTGCTGTCTCCTCGGTTTCCATGGCCGAAAACATGGGAGGCGATGGAGAGCTGGCCGGACAGCTGGTGGTTTTCACGACCCTGCTGTCACTGATCTCTATCTTCTGCTGGATCCTCATCGCGCGCGGAGTCGGGCTCATCTGAATCACAGTCGACAAAAGGACAGGACGGTGCTGCCGTCCTGTTTTTTGTAATTCCAGCCGAAGGATTCAGATCTGCTTCTCACTGTATGCGCGCGGCAAAGAGAATCTGCCAGCTGTCGTCCGAAGATGCGGTGAAGCGAAAGGGCAGAATGCAGGCGCTGCCGAAGAATTGCAAAGCTTTATACCGGGAACCATTCGAATTTGCCAGATGTTTCATCGGTATATGCCCGCTCGCGCCAGTTTTGTCGCAAATTCTCACGCTCGCGGGTATATCTATGCGCCCCTCGCCACATCATCCCATAACGACCCTTTCCTTTGTCTATTCCATGGAGTGGGGACAAGTGGTAAAGTAAAGGGAACTGTCCAGTCCGCTTTGCGCACTTTGTGCCGGGCTCAGTCAAGCAGAGCAAAAGCAAAGGCCGGACGCGGATTGAATGCGGGCGTAGGAACAAGCGCCCGGCCGAATGCCTGCAGGCGCCTGTGCCTGGACAGACAAATTAAGATCGTGATGGAACAAAAGGAGCTGGATCGCTCCTTGGCGCTGTCACAAAATCAGATGGTTCAGGCCGCACAGCGAACGTGCAGCCTGGAAGGAGGTTTCTTTCATTGAAGTACGATTTCACAACAATCATGGAGAGAGAGGGACATGACGCCATCGCCTATGACGCCGTGGGTCACACAAACTGGGGCTTTGAGCCGGACAGTCCAAAGGACAGTTTTTCTTTCATCCCCATGTGGGTGGCTGACATGAATTTCCCGACCTGCCCGGCGATTACAGAGGCAATCATCAAGCGCGCAGGCCATCCGGCTTTCGGTTATTTTTCTCCGAGCGACGCCTACTATGACGCCATCATGTGGTGGAGAAGCGGCGGAAACGGCGGTCCCAGGGTCCACCAGGATCTGAAGCGGGAGATGATCCACTACGAGAACGGTGTCCACGGGTTTCTCACCTCCGCTGTCAGATCTCTGACCAAGGAAGGAGACCCGATTCTCCTGAGCAGTCCTGTCTATGTAGGCTTCCGCTCCGATGTAGAGGGACAGGGAAGGGTCCCGGTCTACAGTCCTCTCAGGCGGGATGAAAAAGGGATCTGGCGCATGGACTACGAGGATATGGAGACCAGGATCCGGGAAAGGCAGATCCGTACAGTCCTCTTCTGCTCCCCCCACAATCCCACGGGAAGAGTCTGGGAGATCGAGGAGCTTCAAAAGGCCATGGCGATCTTTGAAAAATATGACTGTCTGGTCATCAGCGACGAAATCTGGGCAGATCTGGTCTTCCATGGTCATCAGCACATCCCGCTTCAGTGCGTGAGCCCCTGGGCAAGAGAGCATGTGCTGGCCGCCTACGCGCCCAGTAAAACATTCAACCTGGCGGGACTGATCGGCAGCTACTCAATCATCTACAACGAAACGATCCGGAAGAAGGTCAACGAGTGGGGCGAAAAAACCAACTACAACGAGATGAACGTACTCTCCATGCACGCGCTGATTGCCGGCTGCTCTCCTGTGGGAGCCGAATGGCTGAGTGAGCTTTTGACCGTCTTAAAGGACAATGCCGCCTTCACCAGTTCCTTTGTGAATGACTGCCTGCCGGGTGTCTCCTGTGCCATGTCCCAGGGAACCTACATGCTTTTCCTTGACCTTGCCGAGTACTTAAATGCGACCGGCAGAAGTCAGAAAGAGGTCCTGAAGGCGGGATGGGATGTCGGGGTAGGCTGGCAGGACGGGCAGTACTTCATGGGCCCCAGCCACATCCGTCTGAATCTGGCATCACCGAGGAGCAGGATTGAGGAAGCGATGCAGCGCCTGAAAAGCCATGTCTTTGTCTGAGGCGGAGACAGGATCAAGAGCCTTGTCAGCATCAAAGCTGAACAGATAGCGTAGCGTATAGTGGAATTTCAGGGCATGAAATATACCCGCGAGCGCGAGAAACTATACTAGACTTGGCGCGAGCGGTCATATACCGGTGAAACACCTGACAAATCCGAAGGGTTCCCGGTATAGAAGAAAACAGGAGAGAAAAATGGCTGATCAGATGATCCAGGAAGAGAATGAACGTGCCCTTAGAGGCATGACAAAAGATCAGGAGGAGTTTCTGAAGAAGCGCCTGCACCTGACGAAGCAGGAGCTGATCGAGATGGATGAGGACCAATGGGAGGAAGTCGTAGACCAGCTCTTTGACATGGAGATCGAGAATGAAAACCGCTCCTCCGCCAAGAC
>CADBUA010000322.1 GCA_902797665.1 uncultured Lachnospiraceae bacterium
GGAACAGGATCTGGAACAAGAGGAGCTTGCCTATATCATGAATCTGAATCTGCGCTATATTCTGAACGACTGGTGGAATGCGGAGAAGGATTTTGTCTACGCTTCGGCGACAAGCTTCAAGAGCGATCCGCAGCTGACGGAGGAGCGGAGACTTGCCATCAAAAAGAGCGCACAGACTTTTGCCTCCTGGCACGATGCGGAGGATCTGTCGATCCTGTATCTGAGCAGGGAAAAGGCGGAGAACGGCATCCGTCCGGTCTCTCATGCCATCTACTGCATCAGCCTGGCTCTCAATGAGGGCTATTATGACGAGGCGATTGTCGGCATCCCCAGGGAGGATGCGGAGGCTATGTGCATCAAGCTGATCAGCGCAGCCGCGGGAGAGCACCGGTCAAATCATCCGGATGATCTGGATCATCCGGACGATGAGCACTGGGGAGACAGCTGGCAGAGCCCGCTCTGGGCGGAGAACATCGGACTTGGAGCCTGGCTCCTCCGGGACTCTATGGAGAGCGCGGTTTACGAAAAGGTCAGGCGCATGGTCCAGGATGAAGCCCATACATTGACTTACGACTTTGAGATTCCCTACTACAGGGACGCGGAGGGGACCATCCTATACCCAGGCGATACAAAGGGGGAGGAGATCGCGTGGAGCGCCAAGCTCCTGGCTCTGGCCTGCCTGATGTTCCCGGACGCTGAGGAGTATGAGGACTGGAGATACAAGCTGGAGCATATGCTGGTCTCTTCCACAGCCATGCCTGAAGATGTGGGCAGCGGGCGCATGATTGACGGAGAGAGGATCGGGGACTGGCTCGGAGGCTCAAATGTGAATGAGGACGGGACCGTGGTCAATCATGATCTGGTTCATGTCGATTACATGGCGACCATCCTGGAAGAGATGGGGGATACGATTATGCTCTATCGCATCTGGGACGCGCCGCTGCCCGAGGCGGCAGTCTTCAATCTGGAGAAGATCTATCAGGCACTCATCTACGTAGATCTGGGGAAGTTTGACGAAAGCCTGGCGGGACTCGGCTTTTACCTTCGAAGCGGGAACGGACAGCCGGAGGGAGACGTTACCATGCCTGGGGTAAATGACTGGGGGAAGCCGGGGTATGCGATCTATTACCTTTGCGATGTTATGGCGGATACCCTGGGGCTGGACCGGGACATCGAAGATTCCTGCAAAGCAAGGATCTGGGAGAAGCTGCATTTTGAGAAGATGAGCGAACAGATCTTCCGGGAAACGGACGGGGAAATCACAGGTCAGTTCTTCCAGGAGGGAGAGAACAGCTTTGTCTCCGGGGAACTCTTCATGATGCACAATCTGGCGGAGGCATACGTGCTTCTGACGCACAGATAGTCTTTTCTAACAGATGCATTTTGATTTGTATATGAGAGTATCCTATGTAAAAGCATTATGCATAAGCTATGTAAAGTTATTGTATAATACAATAGAATATAAAACTATTTATAAATAAGATGATGATATATCATGCTGAAATATACCCGCGAGCGTGTGTATCTGCGAAAAACTGGCGCGAGCGGGCATATACCGATGAAACACCTGGCAAATTCGAATGCTTCCCGGTTTAAATAAGCGTTCAGCGTAAAGCAGTTGAATAGACCCATTGCTTCCCGGAAGAAAGCCTTTGGAGGGCAAAGAAATGGAAAAGGATGTTTGCGTGAGGGATTCATCCGAGATTCCTGCGGCGCTGGATTTTGCAGCAGGCGCGATGAAGAAGGCAGCGGACGGAGCGGAGGACAGGGTTGTGATGCTGATCTGTGAAGAATTGATCCTGCGCCTTCTCAATCAGGGCTGTTCTGAGATCAGGGTGTCCAGGAAAGGTTTTCTGTCCAGGCAGCTGGAAATCAGCGCGAAGGGGGAGCGGGCGGATGTCTTTCAGATGCCTGAGACGTCTGAATCTGAAACAGAACCCAGATGGGACAGGATCAGTCTTCAGATCAGTGAAAATCTCCTTGCCCAGTATGCGGATCATTACATCTTTCGCTATCAAAAAGGGGTCAACCGCTATCTCGTGTATCTGGGAAAAAGCGGCAGCTTTGATCTGACAGATGAAATCTCCGCATTTTACCAGGAAGATGATCCGAAAAAGACGCATAAGAGCCTGGATGTGATCTGGCACCTGGCAGGGAAGCACAGGGGCTTTTTGCTTCTGGCTATCTCTGTCCTCCTGCTGCGGCATTTGGCAGCCCTGATGCTGCCTGTTTTCGTGTCCAGAATCATCAACATCGTGACAGAAACGGGCGCCTTTTTCGTGCGTCCTGTCCTGATGAATCTCCTGGCATCTGCGCTGGCGCTGATTGTGAACCTGATCTGCTTTGGACTGGATGTCCGCCTCTACCGCCGCTTCGCAAGAGCTGTGGAGGCTGGCCTGAAGATGGCCCTTGTTCAGAAGCTTCAGGGACTCTCCATGAGATTTCATCACAATGCCGAGTCAGGCGTGCTTCTGTCAAAACTGGTCTCGGATGTCCCTTATATCGAGACACTCCTCTATGACCGCTTTACGGAGATTCTGATTCTGTGTGAAGACATCCTCTTTATCATTGCCGTCGCGTTGAAAACCTTTCCCGCGATGCTGTTCTTCTATATTGTGCTCGTGCCTTCCGCCGCGATTCTGCTCCGACACTTTGGGGGATCGCTCATGGACAGCAGGACAAAAATGCGGCGGCAGAACGAGGAAGTGAGCGCCGCGATCAAGGAAATGCTGGAGATGGAGAGTCTGACCAGGGCCCATGGGCTGGAGAAGACGGAATACCGGACCATTCTCTCTCATGTACGGGGGGCGCAGCAGGCGTCAATCTCCTATGACCTTGAGACGGTCGGTGTCAACAACTTCACCTTTGGCGGTTTTCAAGGGCTGAGACTGATCTCCCTGAGCTTTACGGCTTTTCTGACAGCGGCGGGATTGATCAATGTCGGCACGCTGGTTCTCTTTCAGTCCATCTTTGACCTGATCATCAGCAATGTGCAAAGGATTCTGGATGCGCTGCCGATGATCACGCAGGGCTATGACAGCCTGATCAGTGTAAACGAGGTCCTCTGGGCGAAAGATATGGACAGAAACGGCACTGTGCTGCTGCCGGAGCCGATGCGGGGAGAAATTGAGTTCAGGCATGTCTCATTCGGCTATGAAGAGGGCAGGGAGCCTGTTCTTCAGGATATCAGCTTCAGGCTGCCTGCAGGCCATAGCGCCGCTTTTATCGGCGCGTCAGGGGAGGGGAAATCGACGCTTCTGAACCTGATCCCCGGACTTTACCAGGTCCAGAGCGGCGAGATCCTGATTGACGGCGTCAACATCGATAACCTGGACAAGACGGCCTACCGCCGCAGCATTGCGGTGGTGCCGCAGAACACGGTGCTTTTCAGAGGGTCGCTTCTGGAGAACCTCATCTTTGGGCAGAAGTATGTGAGCACAGAGAAAGTCATGGAGGTCATTCAGCGCGTCGGCCTCAAGGATCTCGTGGAGCATCTCCCGAAGGGACTGGATACGGAGATCCTTGAAAACGGAAGCAACCTGTCCGGAGGACAGCGTCAGCGCATCTCCATTGCGCGGGCCCTCCTTCGGGATCCGAAGATCATTCTGCTCGATGAGGCCACCAGCGCCCTCGACAACGTCAGTGAGAGACAGGTGCAGGATGCCATTGATGCCATGATGGGGACCTGTACCGTGCTCATGGTGGCCCACCGGCTGAGCACGCTCAGGCGGGCGGATACGGTTTACAGGCTGGAGGGCGGAAGACTCAGGGAGGAGAGAAAGGAAAACATATGATTGACAGAAAGCGCGCGAAGGAGGCTTTTTTGGCCTACACGGATCGCTACGATTCCAGCAATCGCATGATTCAGCACAAAGTGGATCATACCTTCCGGGTGGCCGACAACTGTGAAGAGATCGCGTTAAGCCTTGACATGAATCAGGAGCTCGTTGATTTTGCGTTTTTTCTTGGGCTCCTTCACGATATCGGGCGCTTTGAACAGGTGAAGCGCTACGGAACCTTTGTCGATTCCGTCTCCGTGGACCACGCGGAATTCGGGGCAGATCTCCTGTTTGCGGAGGGACTCATCCGGGACTACCCGATCGAGGAACTGTCTCAGGACTCTTTGAATCTTCTGGAGACTGCCATCAGGCTTCACAACAAACTCAACCTTCCGAAGGAATTGGATCTGCTGACGAAACGCTTCTGTGATCTCATCCGGGACGCGGATAAGGTGGACATCTTCCGCGTAGTCTCAGAGCTTTCCTTTGAAGAGCGGATTGGGTCAAGCAGGAAGCTCTTCGGGGATGCGGATGAGGCGAGCGAAGACGTGATGGCCTGTGTCTTCCAGCATCGCTGCGTGCCCAGGGAGATCCGGAAAACCCGTTTTGAAGGGCATCTGTCCCACTGCTGCATGGCTTTTGAACTGGTGTTTGAAAAGAGCAGAGAGATCGCGCAAGAGCAGGGCTATCTGAAACGCATGCTGACCGGCACGGATGAAAACGGGAAAGTCCTGTGGAACGAACGGGAAAAGGAGCAGCTTCAACTGCTGCAAAAAGAGATCGAAGCGGCCTGGGGCATGCCGATTTAACCCGCGTGTGAGCTCCTGCGAACCTGCTATCGTGAGCGGGCATATACCGCGTCTGCCCTTGGCAGATCCGAATGGGTCCCAGCATAAATATAAAGGCAAATAAGCGAAAGCATAAAAA
>CADBUA010000323.1 GCA_902797665.1 uncultured Lachnospiraceae bacterium
AGGAGCTCCCCCGGTAGACTGCCGCGACAACATACTTTCCTTTTACCGTCTGTGTGCTGATGCCGAATGCCATCGCCGGATGGTTGACTTTCTGAGCAGCGCCGAAATACTGGTGAACAATGTTCGTGAATCCCAGCCGGTCAAGCCCATACTCCACCAGACTCCAGGGATATTTACCGACCGTCAGTTCTATATTCGTGGCAAGAATCATCCCCATGACCGTGAGATTCAGGTTCGGCTGATCGTTCGGGCCATCCGGATCAAAGTCGGAAAGGCTCCAGTTCGCTATGATATCCGGCGTCATGCCATGGAAAAAGGGCATCGCGATCCGTTCAGGCGCTACGGCCTGCGGGGCCTCCGCGGGCTCTGATCGCTCCGATTCCTTTTCCGGATCCGTCAGGTTTCCGGTCGCTTCCTCCAGGTTTTCCAGGGTTTCCGTCAGCGTCTCCTGAACGGTCTTCTCAAGCTCATGAAGGAGGGGCAGAATCGCCCCGCTTCTGATCTCCTCCTTCGGCAGTGCGTTTGCCAGATCCTGCAGCACCGACAATTTCTGAACCAGCATACTCTCTCAAAACCTCCATATGACAGATGGGCCAGGCTGTTTCCGGGGTTCCCGGGGAAGCCCCGGAAACGCCTTCCTTCTCCTGAGATTGGAAAAGGCCCCAGAAGAACTGAAAGTGGAGAATCAGTCCTCTTTTTTCTTGAACTTCGCCTTAAAGGTCGCAAAGTCCGCCTTCATCTTTGCCCGTTTCTCCGCGACCTTCTCCTTGCGGGCGGCTTTCTTCTCATCGCGCAGTTCTTTCCGTGCCTGGCGGGCCATCTCTTCCTCGATCCGCTCCGCCTCTTCCACTTCCGCAGCCACGACAGCCGCGTCATAGCGGGCGATGATCACTTTGAAGCGATTCAGCCTGCTATCCAGGATCTCCTCATCTTCCTCGCTGGCAAGGCAGATAATGGCCACTTCTCCATCTACCATCTTTCCAGCGATCTGTTCAATCTTGCTCGCATCACTCAGGCTGTCACCGGAATCCAGGGCGGATCCGATCAGGGCGCCGTAGCTTCCGCCCAGAAGAACGCCGATCGGCCCTCCCAGGATCCCGAACAGCGCACCGATCGTCCCGCCGATTGCCGTATCATCCCGGGTGTTCACCCCGGTATCAAAGCTGTCCAGAAGGCGCAGGCTTCCATTTTCCTTCTTGACAAGGGCAGCCTGTGAGATAAAGGACTTCTCATCTCCGGGATACTGCTTCAACTGGGTCAATGTCTGATATGCTTCGCTCTCCACCTCAAAAAGTCCAATAACAACATTTTCTGCCATAGTGCTTCTCCTTTTCTGATATGATACAGATCATTCCTGCCTGCGTCAGTTTTTTTCTGTCCAGTCAGCTTTTGGAATGAACGTTTCTGTATGTTTCGTGCATCCTGAATGAATCTTCTATCCGCCGCGTGCAGGCTTCCTCAGAAGGTGATCACTTCCGGCTCTGCCGTGAAGGAGCTGAACGTAGCTGTCGCATTGCTGATGCAGAACATCTGCATGTTGTCGTCCTCTGCGCTGTACATCGCCTTCAGAGAGGGCATCTTCTCCAGCATGGCGGTCTTGATCTCTTTGCTGTCCTCTTCAAAAAGCTCCGCGGCGATGCGCAGCCATGTGCCGTTCATGTAGGCGCAGATTTCCACAAAGGGATTGGCCTGGATCTGCCTGGAGACCTCCTTGACCTTCCCTGTCTGGATGTACAGCTTCCCATCCGCAAGAAGAATCGTGCCGAAAGGCCTGACCCTGGGTCTGACCCCATCCACGGTGGCCAGATAGTAGCTTCCTGCGTCATTCAGGAAGTAGTAGACCTTCTCGATCCCTTCCGCCTTGTCCCGCTTTTCAAGCTCAGAAAGCATGTATTCGGCATGCTGCTTCAGATAGGCAGCCAGGTCGGCCAGAGAAAGGCCCAGCTCTCTGTTCAGAAAGTCCTCTGCCACAAGAAGGTTGGCGATGCGGACGCCCAGATTGACGAAACCAAGCTCCACCTCTCCGCCAAAAGCGACGACTTGCTCCCCGCCTCCGTCTTCCACCAGGCAGACGGTATCCGGAATTCCGTTGCCGTCAAAATCATGCAGATAGAGGTTGAATTCCCCGCTTCCGCTCAGGTCGACCGCGATCGTATCGATTTTCCTGCCAAGACTGTCACTGGAAAAAGACACATCCGCCACGCCGTCCCCGTCCAGATCCAGAGCAATTTCTCTCCAGCCGCTTCGAACCAGCATCCTGCTCAGTTCCGGATCATTCTTGATGCGCTTTTTCGCTTCTCTGATGCTCACTCTCTTGACTTCCATCAATCATTCCTCTTTTTCTTTTTTGCTTTTTGCTCTTTTCATTTCGGTTTTTGCCGTTTCTTTTTCCTACTCTACCACATTCCTTTTCTCTTTTTCCATTTTTGTTTTTTGACACCCCTGATTGATCAATTCTAACAATTCAGATCAGAACAAGTCAATTCAACCCTCTTCAGCGCACTCCGTATGATTCGAAAGCCCGCCTCTTTAAACAGCTTCATTGGGGACATAAAGAATCAGGCCTGCCCACGCCCGGGGATTCGCAGATTCTGACGCCGCGGGAATCCGTCTGTCAGCGCAGAGAAGGCAGAGCAGCCTCATACTTCAGCACTGCTCTGCCAGATACGCCGGATTCAGAAATCTCCGGCCCTTCACGAAGTCAGAAATACAAAAGGGCCGGAGAAATCCTCCGGCCCTCTGTCATTTCACGCGTCTGCTTCGAAAATCCGGGACACAGGCAGCCGCGCGGGGCAGCCAGGTCTTCACTCAATTTCTCAAAGCGCTCTGCCACGGGCAGATATTCTGCTTTAAGCTGTACTGCCTCGCCTGGCGCAAAGTGCGCTAAGCAGGCTGAACAGTTACGATTATTTTCCTCCGAAATAGATTTCAGAAGAACTCAGCTCGCATTTGCCTGATAGTTGTCGAAGTACTTCTGGAAGATCGCCAGATAGTCTGCCAGTCCGTAAGCATCCAGCTCTGCCAGATATGCATCCCAATCAGCATCCGTAAAGCCGTTCATGATGAAATCAGACTTATGGGAGTTGATGCAGGTAGAGATATCCGCTGTCAGGTTGGAAAGCTCCTCGGTATCCTCCACGCTCATCAGAACATTCGGGAACACATACTTGCAGTTCATATCCTTGGTGTAGATGTCCTTGATCCAGTCAAGACGATACTGCGCGTCATCCGGGCAGGTGACATACTTGCCATAGTACTCATCCAGAATAGCCAGAGGTCCATTCACGGACTCGGCCTCACGGACCTCAACCGGGGAGGCATCGCCCAGAGGCGCATGCTTCAGCATCGGCTCGCCGTCAGCGTTGGTGCCAAGCTCGAAGATATCGAAATCATCGTCTTCGCCATAGGTGCCCCAGTTGTTCTGCGGGGACTGGTAAGGATCATACATCTGATCCAGCCATGCGCAGGTCAGATCCGGATCTTCGCACATCTCAGTGACGACGCAGCGGCCACGGTCAAAGCCAGAGGTGAAGGAGCCATTCTGCGGAGTGATATTGACAACATCCTTCTTCAGAGCCGGAAGCGGAGCGAAATCATCGAGGTTGTCGATGTTTGCAACGTCCCAGGAGAAGAGCAGGCCGTAACGATGAGATTTGCCCTTGGAAACATAAGTGGACCATTCCTGTGTAAATGCTTCCGGATCAATCAGGCCTTCCTCATAGAGGTGATGGAGCCACTGAAGACCCTCTTTGTAACCATCCTGTGTGGTCGCGCAGATAACTTCGCCTTCGTCCGTTACCGCGATATGTCTGCCCTTGTCAGCATCGCCGTAGCCTTCGCCAAAGCCATTGACAAGGATGGACGGATCCTGGTCGCCATCGTTGACGATGCAGGCCATCGGGATAATGGATCCTTCGATTCCATACTCAGCCTGAAGCTTGTCAGCGTTGTCCCTGAAAGCAAGGAGAACCGTCTCAAGCTCGTCAGTGGTGGTGGGCATCTCAAGTCCCAAAAATCCCATCCACTTGGTGTTGATGTAAGGCATGCTGCCGATGGTCTGGATCGCGGTCTTCTCCCAGCCCAGCTGCTCGATCCACGGAAGGGCCCAGATGTGGCCATCCTCATCTTCGCACATCGCGCGGTATTCCGGATACTTTTCAAAGATCGCGGAGAGGTTCGGCATATCCTTCTCAATATACTCCTCAACGCTCTTGATCAGGCCCTGATCCGCATACTTCAGAAGATCGCTGTCGCTGAGGCCCGCGTTGAAGATGAGGTCAGGAAGTTCCTTGTAGTTGGCGAAGGTCAGGGAGATCTTCTCGCCCCACTGATCCTGCTGAATCGCTGTCCACTCGATATGGACATTTGTTCTGTCTTCAAGGCGCTTGAAGATGGTGCGTTTATTGGGATCCTGCTCGCTGCCTGCCGGGTAGGTGGTGATCGCTTTCAGGGTCGCAGTCTCTTCCAGCGGGAAAGTGAACTCTCCAGCTGTTGTGTTGCCGTCTGCATCCGGAAGAACGGTGATCTCCTCCGCAAATGCCGCAGTGGAGAATGCCATTCCAGCTGCAAGTGTCAATGCCAGCATGCTTTTCAGACTCTTTCTCATTTTCTCCTCCTTGAGATTTTGTGAATCTGTATTTTACTGGCGCGGTTTTCCGTGCCAGGTGTTTCCTGAATCAAGAAGATGAGCCTTTCGGCCTTTCGATATTTCCATCAGCCCTTGATGGAACCAGCCATAATGCCGGCATCAAAGTACTTCTGGAAGAAAGGATACATAACCAGAAGCGGGAAGCTGGAAATGATGATCGTCGCGTACTTCAGAAGCTCTGCCAGCTGCGCCCTGGCAGCCGTGCTCTGCATGTCAGAGATCATGCCGGACTCGGGCTGGTTCTGAATCAGGATCGCGCGAAGCACCAGCTGCAGAGGCTGTTTGGCCGCATCATTCAGGTAGATCATCGCATCAAAATAGCTGTTCCACATCCCGACAAACTGCCACATGGCCAGAACGGCGATCACCGGTGTGCAGACCGGGAGCAGAATCCGGAAGAAGTAGGTGACCTCATTGGCTCCGTCTACGTCAGCAGCCTCCCGAAGATCATTGGGGATGCCCTGATAGTAGGTTCTGGCAATGATCATGTTCCAGACGGAGAAGGCACCCGGCAGGACAATGGCCCAGATGGTGTCCAGCATCCCCAGGGAGCTGATCAGCAAGTAGGTCGGGATCAGGCCGCCGCCGAAGAACATCGTGATGACGAAGATGACGTTGTAGAAGCCTCTGCCCTTGAAGTCTGCCCGGGACATGGGATATGCCGCCAGGAGCGTGACCAGAAGAGACAGGAAGGTGAAGACCACAGAGTAGACGACCGCATTCCAGAAACCGGTCCAGATCTGCTTATTCTCCAGAACTCTCTGGTAGGCTGTCAGGGTCCACTTGCTGAAATCAAAGGTGATGCCGCGGTTCTGCAGGGTGATCGGATCCATCATGGATGCTACCACAATATAAATCATCGGAAGAATAATGGCTAGCACAAAAAGCCCCAGAAGGATGTATCCGGTGATCAGCATCGCCTTATCCTGGCCCGAGTAGCGGGCAAATCTGCTTTTCTTTTTCTGCATGGATTTCCCTCCTCTTAAAGCCCCTGGCCCTCATTCATCTTCTTCACGATGCTGTTGACCGAGATCAGAAGAATGACGTTAATCACTGTGTTGAAGAGTCCGACCGCAGTGGAGAAGCTGTAGTCTCCGTCCAGAAGACCCTTTTTATAGACGTAAGTGGCGATGATTTCAGATGTATTCAGGTTCAGATCTGTCTGCAGCGCATAAGCCTTCTCAAATCCGATGCTCATGATATTTCCTGCCTGCAGGATGAACTGGATCACCACCATGTCCTTAATCGCAGGCCATTCCACTGCCTTGATCTGCTGAAAGATATTGGCGCCGTCGATCTGCGCTGCCTCCTTCAGATCCTGGCTCGCGTTGGACAGGGAAGCGGTATACATAATGGAAGCCCAGCCGGCGCCCTGCCAGATCCCTGATGCAATGTAGATGGTCCGGAAAGCGGACGGCATGGTCATGAAATTGATCTGCGTACCCAGAAGCAGGTTGATGGGGCCGGTGACAGAAAGCAGGATTCTCACCATACCGCAGAGGACAATCACCGAAATGAAGTTTGGCAGATACAGAACCAGCTGAACATTCTTCTTGATGTTCTTGCTTTCAATGCGGTTCAGCAGAAGTGCAAGAATGATTGGAACGGGGAATCCCCAGAGAAGACCATAGATACTCAGCTTCAGCGTGTTGGCCAGATATCTCATGAAATCCGGTGATGACAGGAAACGGTTGAAATTCTTGAGCCCTACCCAGTCACTCCCGAGAATACCCTTGATCGGACTGTACTTCTCAAAAGCGATGAGGATTCCGCCCATCGGGACATATCTGAAGATGATGGTTAACAGGAACGCCGGCATCATGAATATAAGATACAACTGCCAGTGCTGTCTCATGTAGACCATTGTCCGATGGAATGCTCCCCCTTGCTCTTTTCCGGCCCCAGGACCGGTCACAGCAGAGGTTTGACCTGTTTTCATGCAATTCCCTCCTTTTTGTTTCACATACGACACAGCACTCTGTTTCGTATGTATCGTTTATGCTAGCCTCTTTGTGTCCGATTGTAACACTATGGCTCCCAGAGTCAATTGTGCATTCTCCACAAAAAACAGGGCCAGGTTTTTTTACATTTGACACACTCATACATTTTCTTATATAATGAATCAGGAATCGCGGAGACTGTTCAGAAAGGAGCCGCTTCAGGCAATCATACAGTCAGATTCAGAGCCTCCCTTTTAAACTGTCTGCGATCTCACGAAATGATCCGAAAAAGAGAGCGGATTCTCCGGCAGAATGACAAAGCTGTCCGGATTTCAGACCGCAGGGCGGGAGTTCTCTTTTCCGATATGAATTACCTGACCCATGCTGCATTTTACCCATTCCTGCGGGTCTGACAGCGCCCGGGATGAGCTATGGAGGATGCCATGAACAACCTGTTGAATCCGGATAATAAGGTCATGCAGTTCATCACCAAGGTGGCTGACTCAGTCTTCCTGAACCTGCTCTGGCTGATCTTCAGTCTTCCAATTGTAACAATCGGCGCCTCCACCACTGCCCTCTTCACTGTGACAGAGCGGATGGTGCGGAATGAGGAGGGCAATCTCTGGAAGGGATTCTATCAGGCTTTTCGCTCCAATCTGAAAAGTGCCACAAAGACCTGGCTGATCCTGCTTCTTCTGGGTGCCGCGCTCATCGGCGATACCTGGATCTGCTGGCACATGCGGTATGAAAACCCCTTCTGGACCGTTCTGACAGCCGTCCTCTTTGTCGCCGACGCGGCATACCTGATCATTCTGATGTATGTCTTCCCGCTGTCGGCCCGCTTTGAGAACACTTCCTTCCAGATGATCAAGAACGCTTTCATGATTGGGATGCGCTATCTTGTATGCACCGCCCTTCAGGCGGGCATCTATTTTCTGATGCTGCTCTGCGCGGTGCGCTTTTTCACCCCGATCCTGATGTTCGGAGAGGGCCTGTGCGCCCTGCTCTCAAGCTATGTCCTGAACGGCATTCTCCTCCGCCTGGAGGAAAACGTCCGGTCTTCCGCAGAAGAGACGGCGGTATAACTATGAAAGGGGAACTTGAAAAGCTCAGATCTCTCCGCGGCAGGAAGAGGCTGGAGTACATCCTCGACTACTACAGGCTGCCTCTGGCGGCCCTCTGCGCTCTCCTCCTGATCACATTTTCCATCATATCCCGGATGGGGCGCTCTGAGCCGGCTCTCTATGGTGCATTTGTAAACGTTTCCCTCTCGGAAGACCTGTCGCGCAGACTGACCGACGGCATTCTGCAGGATCTGGATCTGGGCCTGGATCAGAATCCGGCGGAGGAGAGGTCCACCTCAGGACAGTCCTTCTATCTCTACCGGGGGCTCTATCTCCGCCAGGATGCTCAGTCCGAGGAGCACGCGTACACCTACGCCTCCAAAATGAAGATTCTCGCCGCCCTCAACGCTGAGCGCCTGGATCTGATCTTTATGGACCAGGAGGCTTTCGACGCCTTCTCCCAGAATGGATACCTTCTGGACCTGGGCGGATTTCTCGAGGAGAATGCGCCGGATCTCCAGGCACTGGCGCCCTATCTCGTCTCCAACACACGCATCCTCGAGGACAACTCCGTGGAACTTCTTCTCGGAAACGAGACAGACTACAGAGCTGTTACAAAAGTCTACCAGCAGGGAATCCATCTCTCAGATTTTCCGTCTTTCAGGGAATCCGGACTTTCCGGCGACCTCTATCTCGGGATCGCCGCGAACTCTCCCCGCCTCAGCCATGTCTGCGCGTACCTGAAAGCCCTGAGCAGGCAGCAGGCGTCCTGACGCTCCTGCCTGACGAGCCTGATGTCTCTAGCCTGTCCGGGAGTTTTTCAGCTGCGAAGCTTCATCCAGCTTCCCGGGAGACCCCGACCTTTCTTTCCCAGATATGTAATATATAAATCAGAATCTGCTTTCCTGATCGATGTAATATACGAATATTTTAATTCATCCACTCAATTATTAGTTGTCTTTCATAAAACTGGACACTATAATCATCGGTGAAGAGAAATGATTTTGGAAAGGACCTGACATGACTGAGAGAGTGACACTGCAGGACATCGCCGATGCACTGGGGATTTCGAGAAACACGGTATCCAAAGCCATCAATAATACCGGAGTGATCGCCGATTCCACCCGCGCTCTTGTGCTCAAAAAAGCGCAGGAAATGGGTTACAAGCAATTCGCTTACATGACGCTCCCTGGGGAGGATAAATCCCAGAGTCCCTCCAGTCTGAGGAGTGGAGAGAAGTCGGAAATCTCCCTCTTCTTCCACGGAGTCCTCGGAAGCTCCCATTTCTCTTCGACGATGCTGGACCGTTTTCAGCATGAACTCTCCGGCCAGGGATACTCGCTCAGCATGCACCGGCTCATGGAAGAGGACATCATCCAGTGCAGGCTTCCAAACTCCTTTGATCTTGACAGGGTCGCCGGGATTGTCTGTCTGGAGCTTTTCAACCCCGCCTATGTAAGGATGCTCACGCAGCTGCCCACCGCGCTTCTGATGGTGGATGGACCGCCCCTGATTCAGGAAGGCAAGATCGAAACGGATCTGCTTCTCATGAATAACCGGCGCCCGATCTATGAGTTTGTCCGGGTGATGAACAGCCGCGGGAAAAGACAGTTCGGTTTTGTCGGGGATTTTCTCCATTGTCAGTCCTTCTATGAGCGCTTTGCAGCGCTCCGGGAGATGACTTCTCTCCTGAGTCTCCCCGATGTCAATCCTTTTTCGATTCTGGACAGGGAGGAAAGCTATCAGAAAGAAGGCCTGAAGAATTATTCAGCCCTCATTCGAAAGCGTGTGCGGGAGATGACCCCATCTTTCCCGGAAGTCTTCCTCTGTGCCAACGACTTTGTCGCCATCTATGTTCTGCAGGAGCTTCAGAATCTGAATATCCGGATCCCGGAGGATGTCTGCCTCTGTGGCTTTGACGACATGCCGGAGACCAAGATCGTCAGGCCACATCTGACTACGGTGCACATTCACAGCCAGATCATGGGCACTACAGCCTGCCGGCTCCTGACAGACCGAATCCGAAATCCTGAATTCGACAATGTCACCGCCTATGCGGATACAGATCTTCGCTACCGCGCCTCCACCGGTGACATCTGATGACGGCATCTGATGATGACATCTGATGATGAGGCCCAGGCGCCAAAGGGAAAGATGGTCAGTCTGTCAGAATACAGGCAGCGCTTATCTATGCATCCTGATATAAAGAACTTTATGTTTGTATATAATATAATATTGTGTCATA
>CADBUA010000324.1 GCA_902797665.1 uncultured Lachnospiraceae bacterium
AGTCCATAAAGTCCGGAAAGACGAAACAGGCAGAACGAATGGATCAGGCCCTGGCAGCTGAGGAGACGGTGAAAGGGGAGGCAGCTGCTTTGGAGAAGACAGGCGAAGCCTCGAAAAGATCCCGGAAAGCGGGCAGGTCTTTGAAGACCAGCCAGGCTGAGCAGACTGACAGGGCTGAGAAAGCGGAGACTGCAGCGGATACCGTCGGGCCCAGGAAGAATGAAAAGTCCGTGAGAAGCCGGAAGGCGATGCCTGAGCGGTCTGAAAAGACGCAGGAAGTAGAGAAGGTGGCCAGGAGAACCAGGCAGCTGATCAAATCCTGGGCCAAGGTGGAGAGTCCGGAGCAGGAGAAGAAACCGGCAGATACAGATACCCTCGCTGGCCGTCTGAAACGCTCCATGAAGGAGATGGGTCTTACTCAGGTAGAACTATATAAGCTCTGTGTCCCAAGGTTTAAGGGGCGGATCCGTTTCAGTGCTTCCTCCCTGAGCAATTACATGCGCGGGACGCAGAAGCCGACCTTTGATAAGGTGAAGCTCCTGGCGGATGTCATGGGGAAGGATCCCTGGTGGCTGTGGAACGGGGAGATGAAATCTGTGCCGGATCCAGGCCTGAAATCTGGCTTAATGTCAGAGATGGGCGCGCAAACGAAAGATGCGGAACATGCCCCTGCTTTTTCAGAAGAGGCCTCGGAGCTGGAAATCAGTCAGGCTCAGAAAACGGTTGAAGAAAAGGCGGAAGAAGAGAAAAGTTCCTCGCAGGCAGGCTCTCTTCAGGAGCGGATCCAGCAGGTCATGCAAGAGAAGAAAATCAATGGGAAGGAACTTTTTGACCTCTGTAAGAATTATTTCGGAGATACAGGTTTTTCCTACCGCTCCCTCAGCTATTATATCAGGGGGGAAAGTGTCCCCTCGCCGGATAGGGCCAGAATCCTGGCAAAGGCGCTGGGTGTCGACTCTGATTGGCTGATTTATGGGACAGAGACAGAGGAGAAGACCCCGAAGAAGGCTGAAAAAAGAGCTGGAAAAAAGACCGAAAAGAAGCCTGAGAAGAATCCTGATCAGAAGCCTGAGAAGAATCCTGATCAGAAGCATGATCAGAAGAGCGGGACAGGTGCGCAGAAGAGAGGAAGAGCTGCCGCGGAAAGGGAAAAAGAACTCAGCGCGAGACGGAAGAAGTCCACGGTGGGCAGAGCTGAAAATCAGGCGACAGGGAAGCTGCTTATCCAGTCTGAACGTGGGACAGTCTCCCAGACGCAGGTTGAAGTCAAGCCCGAAGTGCAGGAGGAGGATACGGTCTTCATTCAGTACGCTGGATGGGAACTCGATATTTCCGGCATTGAGGATGCCTGTGTAAATGCCTGGAAAGCGCGCTATGGCGGAGGAGGGACCCCGGCCCGGGAAATTGCCCTCTATATCAAGCCGGAAGACAGAAAGACTTACTGGGTAGTGAATCATAGTGATCACGGAGAGGTGGATCTGAGCTAACTGCCATTCTGAGTGGAAGGCTGGTTTTTCTCAGCTGATTGGCAGATCAACAGGATCTGTACTCAATATCGTGATCCGAAAAGTGAAACTGCTTTTTGAACAGACGCTGTGGCGTGGAGAGAGGTATTTTGGGAAATGGAGCAATCTGGATTTGTAATCAGAGGGGATATCTGTACCAGCAGAAGCCCTCAGGAGATCGCTGTGTATCCGGACAGCTATCTTGTGTCAACGGAGGGGAAATGCCGAGGCGTGTTTACGGAGATTCCGAAACAGTATCATTCACTCCTGGTGCGGAATTATGAAGGGTGTCTGATTATCCCGGGGCTGTCAGATCTCCATGTCCATGCACCGCAGTTCTCTTACCGCGCCCTCGGCATGGACCGGGAGCTTCTGGCATGGCTGAACCGTTATACCTTCCCGGAGGAGGCAAAGTTTTCTTCCTCCTCCTACGCGGATGAGGCCTATGGATACTTTGTCGACGCACTGAGAAGGAGCGCGACGACCCGCGCCTGCATTTTTGGAACGGTTCATCGGAAGACCGTGGAGATGCTCATGGACAAGCTGGACCAGACAGGGCTTTTTGCTCTGGTTGGGAAGGTCAACATGGATCGGGAGGTAAGGGAGGATCTTTTGGAGAAAAACTCCGCGGAGGAGACGGAGACCTGGCTGAAGAGGACCATGGGGAAGTATAAGACCGTGAAGCCCATCCTGACACCCCGCTTTGTCCCCACCTGCAGCGATGGACTCCTGGAAAAACTCGGGGAACTTCAGCGGGCCTATCAGGTCCCGGTTCAGTCCCATCTGTCGGAGAATCCTGACGAGATTGAACTGGTTCACAGGCTTTGCCCCTGGTCTGATTTCTATGGGGATGTTTACGACCACTTTGGCCTTTTCGGAGGAGAGGTGAAGACGGTCATGGCGCACTGCGTCTACAGCACCGATGCCGAAGTGGAGCGGATCAAAGAGAGGGGTGTTTTTGTCGCCCACTGTCCGCAGTCGAATACCAATATCGCCTCCGGCATCGCCCCCATCCGGAAGTATCTGAGAAAGGGGATCTATGTGGGACTGGGAAGTGATGTCGCGGGAGGCGCCCATCTTTCCATCTTCCGGGCTATGACGGATGCCATTCAGGTTTCAAAGCTTTACTGGAGACTGCTGGATCCTGAAGCAGCACCGCTCTCTGCAGCGGAAGCCTTCTACCTCGGGACAGCTGGCGGAGGTGCTTTCTTCGGGAAAGTCGGACGCTTTGAGGAGGGATATGATTTCGACGCAGTTATCCTCTCCGATCAGCGGCTGCCGCATCCGCATCAGCTTTCCATCGAAGAGCGCCTGGAGCGGCTCATCTACCTCTCGGACGACCGGGATATCCGGGCAAAGTATGTGTGCGGAAGAGAGATAGAGCTATAGTGATGCGATGGAACGATGGCATGAAAAACGATGAGGAGGACAAGGATATATCATATAGGATCAGGATAGCATAATGAAAGTTGATGCAATATATCGAAACGCAGCGAAACATAATGAAACGCAATGAAATATGATGTGATTTATTA
>CADBUA010000325.1 GCA_902797665.1 uncultured Lachnospiraceae bacterium
GAGAATCCGCGCCGTGCTGACACTGGAGGCCGGATCCAGGTAAGTGGACTGGCTGATCCGGTAGGGATTGATCCAGGCCTCGATTTTAAGGCCAAACCTGTGGCATTCCGTGATGGCAATCTTCAGGGGATCGTAGGAATAGGTTTTTGCCGCAGTTCTGTTTCTGGAGGCGCTTTTGATCATATAGGAGGAAGCCGGGAAGGTCCTGGACATCCAGGATGCGTCATCAAAAGCGCGCACATGAAAGTAGACCGTGTTGATCCCGTACTCCTGGCAGCGCTTGAGGATGACGTCCCATCTCTGCCTGTAGGCTTTTTTGCTCTTGTTTGCCAGTCCCAGAGCCCCGTAGTCGTTGAAGGAGATCCACACGGCGCGGACTTCCGTCTCCTGACCAGACCGGACCTTTTCTGTCTCCTCCATCTTCTGGGGCGCCTCCGTCTCCTCTGGCTTTTGGGCCGTTCCGGTCGTTTCCGTCTCTTCCGTCTTCTGGGGCACTTCCGTCTCTTCTGTCTTCTGGGGCGCCTCTGTCTCTTCCGTCTTCTGGGGCCCCTCCGTCTCTTCCGTCTTCTGGGGCACTTCCGTCCCCTGCCCCGTCTCTGGCGTTTCTGTCTCATTTCCCATCTGGGACGCCTCCGCCTCAAAAATGTTCTGCGTCTCCTCCGCCAGTGTGAAAGTGCTGGGGGCGATCCCACAAAGAAACACGCCCAGAAGAAGCAGAGATGCCAGGGCGACCGCTTTTGAACTGTATGACCTCGCTTTGCGCAGCAAGTGCGCAAAGCGGACTCGGCAGTTACCTTTTTTCTTACTGAACAGACTCACCGTACCCTCCTGTCTTTCTGAGAAGAAGATTCAGCCATCTCTCCTTTTCTCTCCCAGGCCGCAGGTCAGCCGAGACCCAGGACTCCGTGATCCTCAGCTCCGGAACCCCGGTCAGAAAAATATTGAAGCTCTCCTCTGTCATGTCTGTAAAGAAGCGTCCATCCCTCATTCCGGAGAAGGTCCCGTACTTGAAGGAAGTGTAAAGAATTCCGCCCGCGCGGAGCGCGCGGGATATTCTCTGAAAAACCGAAAGGAGATCGTCCTTTGACAGATGAAGGATCGAGGAACAGGCCCAGATCCCGTCATAGCGGGAATCTTCCGAAAGCTCCTGAAAGAGCATCTGGCGGACCGGCTGCCCGATGTATGCCTCCGCAATCCTGCAGAGAGCCTTTGAGCCGTCCACCGCCTCCACCCGAAATCCTCGATCCAGAAAGTGTCTGGAATCCCGCCCGGACCCGCAGCCAAAATCCAGGATCAGACCCTTTTCCGGGAGGTCCCGCAAAAAGTGTTCCTGGATCTTATGAAAGTCGATATCCCGGGTGCTCTGACTGTAGGCTTCCGCGTTACGGTTGTAATAATCAAGTGTCTCCATCTCTCGTTCCAATTCTGCCCAATCCTCCTTCTTCGCTCCCGCCTCCCACAGTGGCTTGTTCTGAATCACCCGAGATCTCCAGAGGGTGAGCAAAAGTCCGTCCGGAAGATCTCAGAAGGCCGATCCCGGCCTTGCAGCTGGAAGGCTCCTCCCAGCAGGTTCCTGGATTTTCTGGACTGTCGGAAATCCATAACAAAATCACCGACCAGGCATTTCGCTGCCAGGATTTGGCAGATGCCCCTGCCGTCCTCCCATGATATCCTATCCCCGCTTTTTTTGCCAAAAGCCCGTGAACAGGCCTTTTCTCTGATGCCCCAGTTTTTTACAGGCGCCAGAAGGCGTTAGGATGTACCCGCGAGCGTAAGAATCCGCGTAATTATAGGCGCGCGGGCATATCCCGCAGAAGCATCTGGCAGATCCGATTGCTTCCCGGAAGTTAGGCTGGCTCCTGCGCCTGCGTGAAATGTGCGTCCGTCCATCTCTCTGTTTTATGCCGGGAAGCTCCAGGATCTGCCTCGTCCATGATGATGGCCTTACGCGACATTTTTGCAGCATATTTTATTCTTCTCGGACAAATCTTCTCAGGTTCAGCGACAACTGTGCAAAACAAAAAAGCCATCCGGTCCTCTGGATTTTCCAGAGATCCGGATGGCTGCCGGAATCAGCTCCGGCAGTTACTGAAATCTATATGACTTGTATGACGATAATGCGCTTTCTGAAAAGATCAGCGGCTGATTCAGCCCTTTTCTTTCTGGCGCCAGACCATTCAGAACTTCAAAGGGGAAGCTCCGATCCAGGTCTCAATTTGTCACGTATCACTCTGCGTCCACGTACTCGGCTGCGGATGTTCCCGCCACGCGGCCAAACACTGTGATATCCGCGACTGCATTGCCGCCCAGACGGTTTGCTCCATGGACACCGCCGGTTACCTCGCCTGCCGCGAAGAGACCCGGGATCGCCGCGTCATCAGAGCCGATCACTTCCGCCTTGCTGTCGATCACCAGACCGCCCATCGTGTGATGGATGCCCGGTGTAACCGTGATCGCATAGTAAGGAGCTGTATTCAGCGGATTTGCGAAGCTGGTCCTCTGATTTTCGCTCAACTGGCTGTCCTCACCGGCTTCCACGCAGGCATTCCAGCCTTCCATGGTAGAAGCGAAAAGCGCCGCATCCACGCCCATGGCCTCGGCAAGTTCCTCATAGCTCTCCCCGCTGACGGTGTAGCCATTGTTGATGTAACCCTGAATGACAGCGGAGGCATCTGCCATAGCCTGGTCCATGACCAGCCATACATGATCCGCTCCGGTCTCACTCTGCTGTGCGATCTCCGCCGCGGAAACCTTGTCACGGGTGGAAACTTCATCATAGAAGCGCTCACCATTCTGATTCACCAGAATCGCGCCGTCTCCGCGGAGACCTTCGGTAATCAGATGTGCGTTGCCTCCCTCATCCACATGAACCGTCGGATGAATCTGGATCTGGTCAAGATCCACGGTCTTGGCGCCGACTTCAACAGCCATATCAAGACCCTGACCCTGGATCCCATCCGCATTGGTGGTGCAGTAGTCCACCAGATCCGGGCGATACTCCGCGATCTTGTCAAAGTTCGCGCCGAAACCACCGGTCGTCAGGATGACTGCCTTCGCGTTGACTGTAATGCTGTTCCCAGCAGCGCCTTCCGCCTCAACACCGACTGCCTTGCCATCTGCCATCAGGATCTTCGTGGCTGTCGTATTGTAGAAGGCATCAACACCTGCTGCATCCATTGCCGCTTCAAGTTTCGGAACCAGATAAGCGCCGACCGAGAGGGTCTTGCCTTCTTCATTCACCGGGCGGTGAATTCTCTTGACGGAAGCGCCGCCGAAAGCGCCGACTGAAGGCAGATCAATCCCTTCCTCCGCCAGCCAGTCAATGGTATCCGCGGAATTCTCGCAGAGGGTCTTCACGAGTTCAGCGTCATTGATCCCATAGCCGCCGATCATCGTGTCGAGCTCCATGAGCTCCACAGAATCGAAGTAGCCTTCCGGATTTTCCTGGTAGCTGTCATACTGTTCCTTTACCGTTTTGGCCAGATCCAGCATGAACGCGATGTTCTCATCGGAGGCTTCCTCGTACATCGCTTCTCTCAAAGTCGCCTCATCGGAAGCCTTCTCCAGCGTCTTCTCCAGGCCAGCGGACTCACCGAACTCATTCTCATCCTGGAAAGCGGTCTTCGTGGCATTCATTCCTCCGGTGGACCGCACAGTGTTGCCGCCCGCCACATCCTGGGACTCCAGAATCACAACCGACTTGCCGGCGTTTGCCGCCACGATGGCTGCCGTCATGCCGGCTCCGCCGGCTCCGACCACGACCACGTCAGCGTCCAGCATCATGTCCTCAGCTTCCGTCTCGGCGATCTCATTGGCCACGAGATCCTCCGGAGCCAGACCAGCGGCTGCCAAAGCCTCTGTCGCCGCCTTGACGATGGCCGTGCTGGTGATCGTCGCGCCGGACACACCGTCGACATCGATAGCATTCTGAGCCACCATTTCGCCTGGCATGATCTCGATCGCCTTGGAGCCAATCCCATCTGTCTCCTGATCTCCGACTGCGCTTGCAGCTGTGATGACCCCATCCTCGATGGTCAAGGTGACAACGACGTCCCCGCCCAAGCCCTGCGCGGTCCCGGAATAAGTGTTCTCCGCCTCAGCGAAAGCCGGCAGACCTGTGAGTGATGCCGCCAGGAGTGTGGCCAGCACGGTTTTTCCCAATCTTTTCATACACATCCTCCTTGTAAAACAGAACGATTCCCTCTTTTGTTTCTCCGGAATACAGCGCTCCGGAAAACATCCTTTGTATTATAATACAAGCAAGAGGGGATGTGCAAACAAATTCAATTGATTCATAGAGAGCTCTGCCTCTTCCAGGCAGAACGAGCCCCTGTCAGAAGAGCTGGCCATAGCTTCTCCCAGAGCAGAAAAGCATCAGGCAAAGGACAGCATCATCAGGAAAAGCGGACCTGTCCAGATGCCAGCTCCTGAAGATCCGAGAACAGGCGAAGGCTCCGATCGCCTGTCCAGCTGATTCCATTTTGTGCTGCGTTTATGCTCCCTGCATGCAGCGAAAAGCTAACTTCAGAAGCGAAACAGCTCCGGGCTTCATCTTCCTCTCTGTCTCTTCCTTGCCATGCCTGCAGCATCCCAGATGACGCAAAAAGGCGACCCAGTCCGCGGTATAGAAAGAGGCACGAAAGATTCGCCCGCGGCAGATCTTTCGTGCCTCTCGTAAAAGCATAAGTGAATGCTGGATGATTCTCCGCTTCAGAGATCTCCGTCTTTCTCTTTCTCTTCCTCTTCCTGCGCCTTCTTCCGCTTCGTAAACAGGCGGCAGAGCACAATACTCAGCTCATAGAGCCCGATCATCGGAACCGCCACCATGATCTGTGAGAGGATATCAGGCGGCGTGATCACCGCAGCGATCAGGAAGATCCCCACGATCACCGCTTTTCGGGCTTTCACCAGGTATTCCGGCTTCAGGATACCCACCAGGGTAAACACCACTGAGACCACCGGCAGCTCGAAAATCACGCCAAAGATCAGAAACACCGTCAGCAGAAAGGATACATAACTCTGGATGCTGATTGAAGCTGTCACATCCACGCCGATCCTGAGCTTAATCAGGAAGTAAAGCATGAAGGGCAGTGTGATTTTATACGCGAACAGCACCCCGATGACAAAGCAGAGTGTCCCAAAAAGAAGGGTAAAGCGGAAGGCTTTCTTTTCCCGCTCATAAAGGCCCGGCTTCGCAAAGCCGTAGACCTCCACCGCAATCGCCGGAATCCCAGTGATGACACCGCACCAGAAAGCCACAGAAAAATAGACCATGATGAGTTCCTGGGGGGCGATGAAGACATACTTATAGTTGTATTGCGTGCCCATATCTGTCAGGAGGGTGACAATCCGGGGTGCATTGTAAAGCCCGATCAGAAACCCTGCCAGAAAGAAAACGATGCAGATGATCAGGCGCTTGCGAAGTTCAGAGAGATGCCCCCGAAGCGGCATCGTACCCTCTTCGCCTTCCTCCTCTGCCTTCTGCCCCGACAGAAACGGAGGCCAGCCTTTTTTCTCTCCCTCAGCCATTTTTACACCATGCTGCCAGTCTCAGTGGGATTCTGCTTCTCTTCCGTCTTCTCCTCGGTTCCCTCCAGTCCGTCCTTGAAGCTCTTGACGCCCTTCCCGAACATCTTTGTCAGCTTCGGAATCTGGCTCGGCCCAAAGAGCAGAAGCACAATCGCAAGAACGATCAACAATTCACTGACGCCAATCTTCATCTTTCTACCTCCTTCTCCAACGCACAGCCATCCGGCATCCGGTCAGGCAGTCTCCACTGCCTCTCCTCCATTCGCACTGTCTTTTCTGTCTCCATTCTGCGGATCCACAGCCTCAGCTTCTTTTTCTCTTTCTTTTTCTCGTTCAGAAGCCTCGTCCATCGCCATTTTCATGGCCTTCTCCGGATGCCTGATCGCTGTGTCCGCCTTCTTGATGGACTTCTGGAGATCCGAAACCGTCTCGTTGATCGGCTCCACCGCATCTCTGAGTGGCTTCGCCGCCTCGTTCAGAGGCTTCACCACCTCCTTCTCGAGGGTTTCATTGAGCCCCGATGTGGACTTCTTCAGCTCCCGAATCCCATTCCCCAGCATTTTCATATACTGGGGCAGCTTATCGGGCCCAAGAATCACCAGAGCGACGATCAGTACCAGGATCAATTCCCCCAGGCCAATCCGCATGGCTGTCCTCCTGCTTCCCGGACAGTGTCCGGTTTCTGTGGAATACAAATCAACTTGATCTTTTTGATGTAAAATCCATTAAATGCAAAGTTTCTGAAAGTCAGATAAATATGGACAAAGAAAATATAGTCCTGATTTCCGCTCTTGTCAACGAAGAAACCGGCAGATTGCACAATGAATGCCAAGGGCTTATTCAGGAATCAGGCATCTATATGGAACCAGCCGGCCCTCTGGCCTTCAGGAAACCGTCTCAGAGGATGGAGATCAGTTCATCCACATCCTCCGGCCTGCTGGCCCAGCTGGTACAGAAGCGGATCACCAGGCGCCCGTCTCCGAGCTCCTCCATGAAGCCGTATAGGACCTTCTCCCGAAGCGCTTTTGCTTTCTCCTTTGTCACAATCGTGAAGATCTGGTTGGTCGGGGAGTCGATATAAAGCTCATAGCCTTTCTGAAGCAGGGCTTCCCGGATTCTCCTGGCTTCCCGGACCGCGTTTCTGGAGATCTCCAGGTAGAGATTGTCCTGAAAAAGGGTGTCGAACTGAATGCCAAGAATTCTCCCCTTGGCCAGCATGGCGCCGTGAAGCTTGGTGATGGTATAAAAATGCGGAGGTGCCCCCTTCGGAAAAACCACAGCTTCCCCGAACAGAGCCCCAACCTTTGTGCCGCCGATGCTGTAGACATCTGTATTGGCGGAGAGATCCGCCATGCGCAGGGACGGGTCTGCTGCCAGGGCGTAACCGAGCCTGGCTCCATCCACATAAATCCGGAGCCCGTAATCATCCGCGGTTCTTCGGAATTCCTGAAGCTCCTCCTTTGTGTAGATCGTCCCGTATTCTGTCGGCTCTGAGAGGTAAATCACACCCGGGAAGACCTCGTGCTCATGGTTTTCGTCCGCCAGGAAGTGCTCCATATAAGCCCGCACATCCGAGGCAGAAATCTTTCCTTCACGCCCCTTCAGGGTCAGCACCTTGTGTCCGCCATGCTCAATGGCTCCGGCCTCGTGGGTATTGATATGCCCTGTCTCGGCGGAGAGAACCCCCTCATAGGGAGATAGCAGGGAAGAGATCACCGTCTCGTTGGTCTGGGTCCCACCGATCAGGAAAAAAACCTCCGCATCCGGGCAGCATGCGCTCTCCCGGATTCTCTCTTTGGCACGATCCGTGTAGGGATCAAAACCATATCCATCGGTCTTTTCCATGTTTGTGTCACAGAGAGCCTTCAGGATCAGCGGATGGGCCCCTTCCATGTAGTCAGAGACAAACTTCTGCATCTGTTCCTCCCGTCAGGGATCCGCTCTTCTTCCGGCTGATCAGCTTCTTCCCGATCGGGAAGATATCGAAAGTGGCAAAATAATCATCCGGCGTCTCCGCCCGGCGGATGAGCTTCACTGCGCCATCCTCCTCCAGCAGAAGCTCCGCTGACCAGAGTCTTCCGTTGTAGTTGTAGCCCATAGAGAATCCATGAGCGCCGGCATCGTGGATGAAGAGATAGTCCCCCATCTGAATCTCCGGCAGCTTTCGATCCACCGCAAACTTGTCATTGTTCTCACAGAGGGATCCGGTCACATCGTAAATCTTCTCACAGGGAAGGTCCTCCTTGCCGAGCACGGTGATGTGGTGGTAGGCCCCGTACATGGCCGGCCGCATGAGGTTGGCCGCGCAGGCGTCCACCCCGATGTACTCCTTGTAGATATGCTTCTCGTTGATGGCCCTGGTGATCAGCGCCCCGTAGGGTCCCATCATAAAGCGTCCCATCTCCGTGAAGATCCGCACCTGCCCCATGCCTTCCGGGACCAGGATCTTCTCATATACTTTCCGGACGCCCTCCCCGATTCTGAGGATGTCCGGGCTCTCTGCCTCCGGCTGATAGGGGATCCCGACCCCGCCGGAAAGGTTGATAAATCCGATCTCCGCTCCGGTCTCCTTCTGGAGGCGCACGGCCAGTTCAAACAGGGTGCCTGCCAGTGTCGGATAGTAGTCCTCCCCCACCGTGTTGGATACCAGAAAGGCGTGAATGCCGAACGTTTTCACGCCTTTTTCTTTCAGAATCCGGAATGCCTCAAAGATCTGCTCCTCCGTCATCCCATACTTGGAATCTCCCGGATTGTCCATGATGCCGTTTGAGAGGTTGTAGAAGCCACCCGGGTTGAAGCGGCAGCTCATGGTCTCAGGCAGTTTTCCCAGGACACGCTCGACGATATCGATATGAGTGATGTCATCGAGATTGATGATCGCCCCAAGATCCGCCGCTTTTTTGAATTCCTCCGGAGGCGTGTCGTTGGAGGAGAACATAATCTCCTCCCCGGTAATGCCCGTGGCTTCTGAAAGCATGAGCTCCGTCATGGAGGAGCAGTCGCACCCGCATCCTGACTCATGGAGAAGCTCGATCAGGAAGGGATTCGCGTTCGCCTTTACCGCGAAGTACTCCCGGAAGCCGGGATTCCAGGCAAAAGCCTTCCGCACCTTCTCTGCATTCTCCCGGATTCCACGCGCATCGTAGAGATAGAATGGAGTTGGATAGGTCTTTGCGATCTCATTCACCTTCTCCAGTGTCACAAACGGTATCTTTCTATTTTCTGCCATTGAGCCGTCCCTCCTAAAGCTTCAGCTCCAAATCCTCAAACATGCAGGAGCTTCCGCAGCAGGCAATGCCTGTATCTTTCTTTCCAGATCACGAAGTCCCCTATTTTTATCACAGGAGGGCATCCCCTGTAAAGAAAAGACGAAAATGATGAAAAAAGCATAAAAGCGCCGGAAAAACGCTCTTTCATCAAAAGAATTTCCGCAGCTGTCCCTTCGCAGGCAGAGGGTGCCTGCCCTTCCCAGTCATCTCCCTCTGAAACAAGCAGCCCTCTGAAGAGCCATGAAAGAAACCGACAGGCAGCTGGCAGAGGGGGCTCTGCCCCTCAGGATACTCCCTTCTGTTCTCTCCCCTTCAGATATTCTGCGCGCCCTTCCTCATACAGGTTCCGGCCGTCAGCGTCGATCAGTACCAGCAGAGGAAGTTCCTCCACCGTCAGCTTTCGAATGGCCTCAGGCCCCAGATCTTCGTAAGCGATGAGCTCAGACTTTTTGATGCATTTCGCCAGAAGCGCCCCTGCGCCGCCGATGGCGCCGAAATAAACGCCTCCATACTCCTTCATTGCCTCGATGACTTCTTTTGAGCGGGCTCCCTTTCCGATCATGCCCCGGGCGCCGAGTGCCAGCATCGTAGGCGCCCACTTGTCCATGCGGCCAGAGGTCGTCGGACCTGCTGAGCCGATCACCTGGCCAGGTTTTGCCGGGCTTGGGCCGACGTAGTAGATGACCGCGTCCTTACTGTCAAAAGGAATCGCTTTTCCCTCTGCGAGCCCGTCTATCATGCGCTCATGCGCCGCGTCACGGGCTGTGTAGATCACGCCGCTCAGGTAGACGGAATCGCCCATATGAAGCGACCTGGCGGTCTCTTCTGTCAGTGGAAGCATGATATGCCGTTCCATCAGATCACCTCCGTCTCATGCCTTGTCACATGGCAGCTGATGTTGACTGCACAGGGAAGCCCCGCGATGTGGGTCGGGAGCGTCTCAATATTCACAGCGATGGCGGTACTTCTGCCGCCGTAGCCCTGGGGGCCAATGCCCAGCGCATTGATTTTCTCCAAAAGCTCCTCCTCCAGCTCCCTATAAAATGGATCCGGGTTCTGAGAATCCACCGGGCGGAGCAGGGCCTTTTTGGCCAGAAGCGCCACGTGATCGAAGTTCCCGCCGATCCCAACACCGACCACGATCGGCGGGCATGGGTTCGGACCCGCCTTCTCCACGGTATCGAGAATAAAGGCTTTGACACCCTCAAGACCGCTGGATGGCTTGAGCATCCTGAGGGCACTCATGTTCTCGGAGCCAAAGCCCTTGGGCGCGATCGTGATCTTTACTTTCTCACCCGGAACAATGTCCGTGGTAATCATGGCCGGGGTATTGTCCCCGGTGTTGCCGCGGCGGATCGGGTCTGCCTCCACGCTTTTTCGGAGATATCCCTTTGTATAGCCCCGGCGGACGCCCTCGTTGACTGCGTCATAAAGGTTTCCCCCCACAAAATGGACCTCCTGCCCCACCTCCAGGAAGACAACAGCCATACCGGTATCCTGACAGATGGGAACCTGTTCCTCCTTCGCAATCTCAAAGTTCTGGATGATCTGATCCAGGACAGTCGCCGCGATTGGACTGTCCTCGACTTCTCTGGCCGCCCGGATCCCCCGCTGCATATCCCCTGGCAGCTGTACATTGGCGCTGACACACATCCGCTCCAGGGCATCCGCGACAGCGCTGACGTCAATCTCTCTCATACTTGTCCTCCTGACTTTACACGATCCTGTGTCTCTGATCCCGTACCTGTCCGGCTGAAAGCGCCCAGGATGTGTGAGGGCGGGCGCAGGCACAAAGGCCTGAAGAAACGCGCGCCCGGCCTTTTGTTCTCTATTCTCACGCTCCGCACAGACTGCGCAGATCCTCCTGGGCGCGGGTATCACAGTCCCTGTCTTCCAACAGGTCTCCGTGAGACAGCGGGACTTGCGATTCCCTCTCAAAGAACCAAGGACCATCTTATGGACCTTTTGGGAAATGTCAAAAACTGCCTGGGGAAAGTGAAACAGAAAAGAAAGAAGCTGCCTTTTATAGCCTGAGGCGCCTGTAGGCATTCGTCCGGGCTGAGGCTCCTGCGCCATCATGGAGAGTGCGCCAGAAATGACCTTTTTCAAATCGAAAGGATATGGATGAATACACATCTTCACAGTTATGATATTGTGGATAAAAGATGCATCCTGGATTCCAGAAACGCATGTTCAGAAAAGTCGGAAAGAGATTGAGGAATTCTATTGCCACATGAAGCTCAAGCAGAGAAGGGTTTCCAGGCCCCCGAAATCCCTCATGTGAAAGAATGGAGCAGTATCTGTACCTCCAGTTCGCTTTGGCCGCTTGTAGCCGGGCGAGCCCATATGGTTATACCGGGAAGCATTCGAATTTGCCAGGTGTTTCACCGGTATATGCCCGCTCGCGCCAATTTTGTCGCAAATTCTCACGCTCGCGGGTATAAAAGCTTCGCTGAAGCGGGAAACATATGCGCCCCTGGATCTCCCGGATCTCCCAGGTCTTCTGAATGATCTGAGAGTCTAAGGGTCTGCGTCTTTTCGCAGTCTCTTTCAAAGCAGCTGCCCGGGTCAGGGAGTCCTCCCATCAGCCTTTGCGGGCCAGATCTGTGAAAGACAATCGGGAGGCAGAGCGATGCTCTGCCTCCCGATTGTATGCCTGGAAACACACTTGAAAACATTCAGATTAAGAAGCTCTTTGCCGCCAGATGCCCGCTCACGCCGATTTTTTCGTGGGTTTGCGCCCGCGGTCATCTCTCAGTTCAGAACTGTCAGCAGAACGATTCCTGTGCCACATTTCTCTCCTCAGGGCATCTCCCAGCCAAAGTGATCCGTGTGCAGATACTTCTCCGACTTCTCGCCCAGAGGCGCTCCGAGGAACTCCTCGTAGATCTTCTTGACCTCAGGATTTTCATGGGAGAAGCGGAGCTTCATGTTCCGGTCAAGGGAGTAGAGGTTGTCACTGCGGATCCCTGCCAGCTCCTGCCCCTCATGGATCGGCTGGCCGCCGCCGTTGGCGCAGCCGCCCGGACATGCCATGATCTCCACGAAGTCGTAGCTGACCTCCCCGCGCTTGAGCGCCTGGATCAGCTTCCTTGCATTGCCAAGGCCGGAGGCCACCGCCACATGGACGGTCGTGCCCGCGATGTCAATCGCGGCTTCCTTCCAGCCATCAAGGCCGCGGACCATATAGAAGGCATCCGGATAGGGATTCTTGCCCGTCACCAGATAGTAGCAGCTGCGAAGCGCCGCCTCCATGACTCCGCCGGTTGCTCCAAAGATGACACCTGCGCCGGTACCGATCCCGAAGGGACGGTCGAAGGGCCGCTCAGCCATATGCTTGACATCCAGGTGATCCGCCCGGATCATGCGGGCCAGTTCCCGCGTCGTCAGTACCAGATCGCAGTCCTTCCCATAGCCGGCATCATTGATGTTGGGGATCTCCGCCTCTGCCTTCTTGGCGGTGCAGGGCATGATGGAGACTGTAAAGATCTTCTCCGGATCAAGTCCCAGCTTATCGGCCATGTAGACCTTCTCCATCGTCGCCTGCATCATGTGCGGGGACTTGGCGGTGGAAAGCTGGCCGGTCATCTCCGGATACTGCCCCTTCAGAAAGCGGACCCAGCCAGGACAGCAGCTCGTAAACATAGGCCACTGGTACTGATCCTTGTTCTGGAGTCTGTGCAGAAATTCCGAGCCTTCCTCCATGATTGTGAGATCTGCGCCGAAGTCGGTATCGACGACATAGTCAAAGCCAAGGGCTTTGGCGGCAGCGGCCATCTTCTCCGGTGTTGCCTCCTCTCGGGTCAGACCCAGTTCCTCCGCCCAGGCCGCGCGGACAGCCGGAGCGATCTGGCAGATCGTGATGGTCTCCGGATCCGCGAAGGCTCCGTTCAGGGCAGTCAGCTTCCCTGTATCATCCCGCTCCCGGAGTGCTCCGGTCGGGCAGTGCGTCACGCACTGACCGCAGGCACTGCACTTGGTCTGGGTGATATCCATGTTGTTGGTGACACCAACCTCCACCCAGGAACCTGTGCGCAGGATGTCCCAGATGTGGAGATCCTGCACCTTGTCGCAGATCTGGACGCAGCGCATGCACTTGATGCACTTGGACGCGGTACGGATGAAGGGGAACTCCCTGGGCCAGCGGTTCTTTGGCAGATCCTTCCTGTAGGCATCGCCGACAATTCCGAGGTCATTGGCCACCGTCTGCAGCTGACAGTTGCCGGAACGGACACAGGTCGTACACTGAGAGTCATGCTGTGAGAGGAGAAGCTCGACATTGGTCTTCCTCGCCTCGCGGACCCGCGGGCTGTTGGTATACACTTCCATGCCTTCCTGGACCACGTTGTTGCACGCAGGAACCAGACGGTCAACGCCCTTGATCTCAACAATGCAGACCCGGCAGGCACCGATCTCGTTAATCCCATTCAGATAGCACAGGTGCGGTACGGGCATCTTCGCGATCTCCGCCGCGTCCATGATGGTTGTGCCTTCCTCTACCTGCAGCGGGACATTGTTTATCTTGATATTTACCATTTTGTCTCTCTGCCTCCTCTCAGGACACCAAATCCGAAGTGATCGCATCTCAGGCATCTGCCAGACTCCTGCGCGATCTCCTGCTCATTCAGCGGGCACTCTACGCAATCCCAGTCATTCTTCCGCTCCATAGCCGGACGCTCCGTGACATTGATGCGTCCGCAGGCAGGATTATCCTTGATCTTGGGGGCAGGAATCTCAACATCCACGGAAATCTCGTGATGGAAGCCCAGGAAATCGTCAATGTTCGCCGCGGCAACCTTGCCTGCCGCGATGGCGCGAATGGCCGTAGCCGGACCGGTCACACAGTCCCCGCCCGCGAAGACAGACTCCGCGTTCTTGACAGCCGCCCAGTTTTCAGCGGAGATGACACCGCGGGTAATCGGGATCCCCTCCTCCTCGAAGTAGTGGGTCTGAATGCCCTGCCCGATGGCGACGACGATCATGTCACATGGGATCGCCTCCTCCGGAAGGATGGAAGGCTCAGGCGCCGGACGCCCTCTCTTGACCCTGCCGATGATCTGCGGATCCGTGATCAGGGCTTTGACACAACCCTTCTCATCCAGCTCAATGCGCTTCGGCGCGTGCAGCTCGATGATCTCAGCGCCCTCAGCTGCGGCTGCGTCAACCTCCTCCGGCAGCGCAGTCATATCGACTCTTCTGCGGCGATATACGACCTTGACCGCCTTGGCGCCCAGACGAATCGCGGACCTGGTGCAGTCCATCGCGACGTTGCCGCCGCCGATGATGCAGACCACCTTGTCCTTCATATCGACCGTTCCGCCATCCGCCAGGGTGCCCAGCATATGAACCGCCGAGATCACACCCTCCGCGTCCTCACCCGGAAGACCGACCTTCTTGTCACTGTGGGCGCCGATCGCGATGTAGACCGCGTCATACTGTTCTCTCAGATCGTCCAGAGAGATCTCGCCCTCCCCGTCTCCGACCCGCGCGTTCAGTTTCAGCTCAACGCCGGTGGAAAGCACCGCATTGATATCCTCATCCAATCTGTCTTCGGGCAGACGATAGCGTGGAATGCCATAGTAAAGCATACCGCCCAGGTGCCTGTGCATCTCGTAGATCGTCGTCTGATGGCCCATCAGCTGCAGATAATAGGCGCAGGAAAGTCCTGAAGGGCCGCCTCCGATGATGGCGACCTTCTTGCCCGTCGAGGGACCCGGCTCCGGAGTCGGGACAAAGCCGGCGTTGTCAACAGCCGCCTTCTTCATCCCACGGATGTTGATCGAGCTATCGATCATGTTCCGGCGGCAGCGCAGTTCGCAGGGATGCTCACAGACCAGGGAACATGCCGTCACAAGCGGATTGTCCTTGCGGATCAGGCGCACCGCATCCGCATAGCGGCCCTCACCCACCAGAGCGATGTAGCCGGGAATGTCGACGTGCGCCGGGCAGTGCTGGACGCACGGGATCGGCTGGGCCTGAGAAGCCAGGCATTTGCCCTTCTTCACATGCTCCTCATAGTCATCGCGGAAACCTTTGATGCCCTTGAGAATCATATCTCCGGCGGTGAAACCGATGGCGCAGTCCGCGGAATCCCTGACAACGCGGGCTGTCCGCTCAATCACTGCCAGTGTCTCTTCTGAAGCCTCCCCGCGCAGGACCTCTTCCAGCATCTTCGAAATCTGTGCCAGGCCAACACGGCAGGGAACACACTTGCCGCAGGTCTGCGCCTGACACATCTTCAGAAATGAGGCAGACAGATCCACCGGACAGAGTCCCGGAGGGCTTGCGACAATTCGCTGCTCCAGGTCTTTGTACAAGCCCTCAACAGTTGTCTGCGCGAGGCTTGACGTCATGATTGTCATTCTGCTCACAACTTATACGCTCCTTTCCTCTTCCTTGTATGCATTAGCATTAAATTAACCTTCTATTGCCTAGCAATAAAGTCTATTATCCATTGACTCACCCATGGAATACCCATCTCATCCATAGGAATACCAAAATAGATAACTGAATCTCATTTCCTCCATGGTCCACCTTACCAACTTGAACCAGCTTTTTCAAGGACTTTTGATATTTTTTTCTCAATCTTCCTGCTCGCGCGTCTAACGCCAGAAACCTGAA
>CADBUA010000326.1 GCA_902797665.1 uncultured Lachnospiraceae bacterium
AATTTATTTTATCTGTTATATTTTATATGATCCCCTGAATATGTCATGATAGCCGAAAAAACTCTCCCAGTATTTGAGAGCGAATGTACTGTGAGGCCGAGATAGCCTTCTCAACCTTTTCAACCGCCCTCGCCTCTCCCGCCTTCTCAGCCTTTCCAGCCTCCCTCGCCTCTCCCACCTTCTCATTCCTGCGGTCCCAGAAACGCGACACGCTGCGCGGCCAGGCGCACGCCAGATCTGTGAAGCAGCCTTTCAAACACGCAGCCAAGGCGCTTCCGCCTCTCCCTCCCTGAAAAAAGAAGAAGAAACGCGACACAAAGATCACAGAAGGCAAGGAGCAGCCACCCGAGCAACCCTCCAGGCAGGACAATCTTCAGTGTCTGGTTCAGTACTTTTAGTAAGATGCTCAGAAGCAAGGTCAATAACGCATTCCTGAAAAGCGCTCTATAGAAGAGCTCCGGTCCCCTCCTGAAGAGTTCCCGGAAGAGGACCTTCGGCTCAGTCAGGACAACAGTGAAAAGGACTGAGACAGCCGAGGCCGCGAGGATGCCCACGGTGCCGCCCCCGCACCAGAGTACGGAGAGGAGGAGATTGACCACTGCCGAGAGGAGCCAGATGCGCCCGGTTTTCCGGTAAAGACCCGAGGCTTCCCGGTAGGTTTTCAGAACCTGGAGAATGCAGCTGAGATAGAGGTTAATCGCCACGGCAGTCAGAGCAGCCTCTCCGAGACAGTATTCCTGCCCAAGCCACACTGTGATAAAGGGATTTGCCAAGGCAAAAAAGCAGGGGATAAAAACCAGAACCAGGGCTCCGCATATCTCCTGCCCCTCCTCAAAAACCCGCAGTGCTTTCTCTCTGTCTCTGCCCTCCCTGCTGTAGATCAGGTTCCCGACACCTGCCTCCAGGGAGCCGAATGTCAGGCTGAAAAAAGAGAGAAGTCCGGACTGGATCATCTGGTAATTGGAGTAGCGTCCCGCCTCAGAGACCCCACATACCGCCGAAATCAGATAGAGGTCCGCAGCACTGGACAGGACCGTGGAGATTCGGTACACAAAAGCCGAGCGGATGGTCCGTTTCATCGCCCTCTTCTCTGCCCTGCCAAGGTCCGGAGCCCTCTTCCTCAGACAGGGAAAGCGCTTTTCCGCGGCCCGCGAAATCAGGAGATTTCGGACCAGGGGATAGGCGATCCCGATCAGGAGAATGACCTCGTAGCGTCTTACAGAAACAGTGATCCCGATCTGAGCCAGGTAGTAGATCAGGTTAACCATCATCGTGATCCGGGCATTCACATACCCCTCCTGCCCGGCAGAGAGCACCGCGCTCTTGTGGGCATTCAGATAGGATGCAGCTGCCGCGGCCAAGGAGAGCAGATACCAGAGGCGAAGTTCCGGATAGGACTCCCCTCCTCGAATCAGGTCAGAGAGAAAAGGCAGAAGCAGAAGCCCTCCCAGAAAGATGATCCCCGCGGCCTTGTGGAAGATCCGCCCAAAGGCAGCTGTCAAAGCGGCTGTCTTTCTCAGATCCCCCTCAGCCATGGGCTGAAAGAGACTCATCGTCTCAGCCGCCCCGATTCCAAGATCCGCCATACTCAGAACGCCCAGAATATCCCGGAAGACGCCCTGAAGGCCCAGGATGCCTATCCCAAAGACTCGGATCAGCACCGTCCTCGCCCAAAAGGACAGGGCAAAGGTCAGAAGCCTGTTCGCCCCGTCCGCAAGCATATTTCGGGAAGCCTTCTCTGCCCGGGAGCTGGGGGGAGTGGACGCTGCCTCTGGATTTACCGTACAAGCGCTCTGCTCCGCCTCCTGCCCATTCCGGTTCTGGTTCCCTGAACTCCGAAGAAAACGCCCCTTTCTTTCAGCTCCTCTCACCTCAGAAATCTCTCCTCTCTCCTCTCCTACAGTCTGCTTCTCCCATCTCCTGGGCTCTGCATGCTATACCCGCGAGCCTACGAATTTACAGCTCAATTGCCGCAAGCGGACATATGCCCGGTTAAGCACCTGGCAAATCCTAAAGCTTCCCGGGTATAGATGCTGAAAAGCCCAGCCCCTGATCATTGATCAAGCCTGCCTTCCCAGGGCAGGGAGAGTCCTGACAGAATCAGCTTCCAAAAAAAGCCCGTCTTTTGGCCAGCTCTCCAGCTATGCTGGATAAACTCCCCCGCGCAAAGGTCTCTTTGCCTGCCCTTTCTCTATTCTCTATCCTCTATCCTTCATCCTTCATCCTTCATCCTCCCGCAGCTTCTCACGCCGAGAGGAAGTCCAGTTCCCTGGCTTCTGCGGTTCCTCTGATCTTTTCATAGGCGCTGTTTGTCATCGGCGCAATGTAAAGGGAGCTGCGGAGACAGGCTGGAACCTTGCGGATTTCTCTGCCGCTCAGCTCAATGCAGTCATAGACATATTCGATATGTTTTCCA
>CADBUA010000327.1 GCA_902797665.1 uncultured Lachnospiraceae bacterium
TCAACTGACAGAATACGAAATAATCAGACAACTGACATGAATCCAAACGTAATCTTCATCATAATCGCATCTGTGATGTTCGGGAGCGCGCCCACTGTCCAGGCTTTTGCTCTGGAGGATGGGGTGAGTGCGCTTGCCCTGGTCGCCATCTGCAATTTCACTGCGCTGCCTGCCGCCTGCCTCATCCTCGCTTATGAAGGAAGGCTCAGTGCCCTCCGCCTGACAAGGAGGGGAAGGATACAAATGTTCCTGGTCGGTGCCGCGCTGTTTTTCACGGACTTTCTTCTGGATGTCTCCTACAGGCTGATTCCGGTGGGATATGTGACCATGATTCACTTTTTCTACCCTTCTGTCGTCTGCATTGCGCTGGCCGTGTCCTTTCATGAGAGGCTGAATATCAGAAAGATCAGCGCCATGATTCTCTCCGCGGCAGGGCTTTTTCTCCTGGCAGGGAAAGGATTCTCCGGCAATCCTCTGGGGATTGTCACTTCCCTGACAACGGCCATCGCGTATTCTTTTTATGTGATCGGCAGTGATAAGCTTGAGGTGGGGCGCCTGCCGGTTTCGGTCCGCGTTTTCTACGCGAATCTCGTGGCAGTGGGACTTGCCCTTTTCATCGGAGGACTGGAGGGGCTCTTTGTCCCATCCGGCCAGAGGGCTCTGGGCGGCCTTGTTTTTCCTTCGTCCATGCGGACACTTCTGATCGCGCTGGGGGCAGGAGGGATTCAGCTGATTGGGTTTTTCTGCATGAATCTCGGGATCACGCTGGTCGGAGCAGGGCAGGCTGCCTTCTGGAACATGCTGGAGCCACTCACCAGCCTTATGCTGAGTGCTCTGGTTTTCAGATACTTCGTCTCCACAAATGCGGCGATTGGCTGCGCCCTCATTCTCTGCGCGGTCTTCTTCGCCGGGTGGGAGAGTGCCGGGGGAGCGAACAGGAAAAACAAAATGTGACTGTCCGGTCCGGATTCGTCTTGTTTCAAGGAGGTAGGGAATCTGAGGCCTTTCTGAAGATTTGCATACACAATAAAAATATATGCATCAACGCTTTGCGAAGGAAGCACTCTGTTGATTCCTGAAGGGCTATGTGTGATAATAGGCAAGCAAAAAACTGTGCGTATTCCTGTTTCAGGCAACAACCCTGAATGTGGCAAATGATGCAAGAAGGATCATCAGGTATGGAAAAAGACCCCGGCAGAGCACCGATTCTTCAGGTGAAAGATCTGAGCATTTCTTTTCGCATGAAAAAGTCCAGGATCATGACGATCCGGAATGTCAGTTACGACCTTCACGAGGGGGAAGTTCTCGGTATCGTGGGAGAATCCGGGAGCGGAAAGAGCATCTCTTCCAATGCCATATTCAACCTGCTTCCGGAGAATGCGGTGATTGAGAGCGGGGAGATCTGGTTTGAGGGGCGTGATGTCCTGAAGATGAACAGGAAAGAGCTGGAGTCCATCCGGGGAGCCAGGATTACAGAGATCTTCCAGGATCCGATGACTTCGCTGGATCCCCTGTTTACGGTGGAGTACCAGCTGAACGAAGTTTTAAAAAAGCATACTGGAATGGACGCGGCAAAGCGGCACGCCCGTATGCTGGAACTTCTGCGGCTTGTCGGGATCAATGAGCCGGAGAGACGGCTGAAGCAGTATCCACACGAGTATTCAGGAGGCATGCGGCAGAGGGTCATGATCGCCATGGCGCTGGCCTGCGAGCCCAGACTCCTCATAGCCGACGAGCCGACCACCGCCCTGGACGTGACAATCCAGGCGCAGATCCTGGATCTCATTCGGAACCTGAAGGACCGCTTCCGCATGTCGATTCTCTTCATCACCCACGACCTCGGCGTGATCGCGGATATCTGCGACAGAATCCTGGTCATGTATGCCGGGGAGATCATCGAATCCGGGGAGAAACGGCAGATCTTCTATCAGCACCAGCACCCCTATACTGAGGGGCTTCTCAACTCCATCCCCAAGGTGGACGGGGATGAGAAAAAGGCACTGTCGCCCATCGAGGGCAACCCGCCCGAGATGTTCATGATCGGGAATGAATGCGCCTTCGCGAGAAGGTGCAAAGCCGCGATGCGCCTTTGCGCGAAAGAACATCCCGCCCTGCTTGAGACAGAAGAAGGACATGAAGTGCGATGCTTCCTCCCGCTGATATCAGGAGGAAAGACCTGATGTTAGAGGAGCCATTTCATGAGTGAGACACTCCTGGAAATTAAAAATCTGAAAAAGTACTATCCGGTCAAAACAGGATTTCTGAAGAGAGGGTATGTGAAAGCGGTCGATGATGTCAGCTTTCGGATCGGAAGGGGAGAGACCCTGGGGCTGGTCGGAGAGTCTGGCTCAGGAAAATCGACCCTGGGGCGCACCGTCCTCCGGCTGATCGAGCCGACTGGCGGGGACATTCTCTATGCCGGGGAGCGGATCAACAGCCTGGACATGAGACCCTACCGGAGAAAGATGCAGATCGTTTTTCAGGATCCCTATGCCTCTCTGGACCCGAGGCAGACCGTATCGGACATCATAGGAGAAGGGCTGGATCTCTATAAGCTCTATCAGGACCACGCGGAACGGAAGGAGAAGATCCTGAGCCTCATGAAAATGACCGGTCTCTCCGAGGGTTTTTACAACCGCTATCCGCATGAGTTCTCCGGCGGACAGCGGCAGCGGATCGGGCTGGCCAGAGCCCTGGCCCTGGACCCTGAGTTTATTGTCTGCGATGAACCGGTCTCGGCGCTGGATGTCTCTATCCAGGCACAGGTCATCAACATGCTCGAGGAGCTTCAGAAAGCGCGCGGCCTGACCTACCTCTTCATCGCTCATGACCTGGCGGTTGTGCGGCACATCAGCGACAGGATCGCGGTGCTTTACCTTGGACATCTCGTAGAGCTGGCAGCGACCAGGGATCTGTTCCGGGATCCGGCGCACCCCTATACCAGGATGCTCCTGTCCGCGATCCCAATCCCCGATCCGGATATCAGCGGGAAAAGGACAAGGATGCTGCCTCAGGGGGACATCCCCTCCCCGCTTCATCCACCGGCGGGATGCCCCTTCAGCAGCAGGTGCCCTCTCAGGGAGAAGGCCTGTGAGGAGGCAAATCCCCCATTGAGGGAGATATCGCCCGGGCATTTTTCATCCTGCAGCAGGGCATAGGGAAGAAAGGCAGTAACTGTCCAGGCCGCTTTGGCCGCCTGTCGCCAGGCGAGGTCATGCAGTTACAAAGCTAAGGCCGGGCGCAGACTGAATGCGGGCATAGGAGCCTAAGTCCGGCAGAATGCCTGCAGGCGCTTGCGACTGGACAGCTGCGAAAGGCATTTCACAGATCTGATCTTTTTTATGGCGGGAACCATTCGGACCTGCCGGCTGGAGAGCCGGCAGATGTCTGCTCGCGCCATCTTTCGCAGAGTCATATGCTCGAGGAGATCAATTGATGACGATCGTCTACAGGACTCTTCGGGGTTGTTTCGCGCTTCGTGTTTCCACAGCCTGGTCTCCGATATGAATTGCTT
The DNA here is from genome assembly GCA_902797665.1 of uncultured Lachnospiraceae bacterium. Taxonomy (GTDB): domain Bacteria; phylum Bacillota; class Clostridia; order Lachnospirales; family Lachnospiraceae; genus Porcincola. The sequence continues at coordinate 3,515 of CADBUA010000327.1, forward strand.
CAGAGAGACATCATGTGGATACTGAGCGAATGCTGCGCGGATACCGCATAACAGGAATGTGGAAATGAGCGTGAAAGGCGCGGGACCGGACGGGACATCTGGGGCAAAGGGGGAAGCGGAATGGCGGAAAAAATCATAAGAAGGGTGCTGCTGGCAGCCTTCAGCCTGTTTGTGATCATCAGCATCACGTTCTTTCTGATGAACCTGATTCCCGGTGATCCGTTCATGTCGGAGAAGGCGACGGAGGAATCCAGGGCAGTGCTGATTGCGAAATACGGCCTGGACCAGCCGCTGCTCGTCCAGTATGGAAAGTACCTGGCCGGCCTGTTTCATGGGGATATGGGCACCAGCTACGTGCTGCAGAAGGGGCGCGCCATCAGCACGATTGTGACGGACGCCTTCGCGGTTTCCGTGAAGCTGGGCATCCGGGCCCTGCTTCTGGCTGTTCTGCTGGGAGTCCCCTTAGGATGCGTCGCCGGCTTTTTCAAGGATAAGCTTCCTGATGGGATTCTGCGGGTCACTTCCGCCATTGGGATCTCCGTTCCAGGCTACGTCATCGCGGCGGTGCTGATGCTGGTCTTTGCCGTAAAACTGAGAATTCTGCCTGTCTCCTACGGGCGGCCGATGGGGGAGATCATGCCCATTGTGACCCTGGCGGTCTATCCGGCCTGCTATCTGACCCGGCTGACAAGGGCCAGCATCCTGGAAGTTCTGGGACAGGATTACCTCAAGACAGAGCGGGCCAAGGGGATGAGTGAACTGGTCGTGATCTTTATCCACGCCCTGAAAAACTCCCTGGTCCCGATCATCACTTATCTGGGGCCCTTAACCGCCTCGATCCTGACCGGCGGCTTTGTGGCGGAGTCCGTGTTCAATGTCCCGGGCCTCGGCAGATATTTCGTCAACGCGATCTCCGCCAGAGACTACACCCTGATCATGGGGGTTACGATCTTCTACGCCGCGCTGATCATTTTCATGAATCTATTGTGTGACATCCTCTACCAGGTCGTCGACCCGAGGATCAAGATCGGATGAGGGAGCAGCCGTTATGATTCTTTCCAGTCAGCTGAAAATCAGGGAGGAGGATCTTCTCCCTCTTGAGAGGGATTATTACAGGGACGAAGGCAGCAATACCCAGGAAATCAGTTTCCTGAAAGCGGCCTGGCAGCGTCTTCTTGCCAATAGAATCGCCATGTGTTCGCTTCTGGTGATTCTGCTTATTCTTCTCTTTTCGGCCATCGGTCCGAGCCTCAGTCCTTACAGCTATGAACAGCAGATTTACGGGGACGAAAACATGCCCCCCTCGTGGACGCATCCCTTCGGGACGGACCGTCTGGGCAGGGACCTGATGGTACGCTGCATGATCGGGACCCGGATTTCTCTCACGGTTGGCATCATCTCCGCGGTGATTGTCCTGATCATCGGATCGATCTACGGGTCGGTCTCGGGACTTGTGGGAGGAAAGGTGGACCTCATCATGATGCGAATTGTCGACGTGGTCTATTCCGTGCCGGAGATCCTTCTGATTGTCGTGATCAAACTGGTCATCGATGAGCCCCTCACCCGCCTGGTCACGAGCACCCCCTTCCTGAAGCCGCTTCAGAAGATGGGCTCTGGCCTGATCGCCATTTTTATTGTCTATGGCTGTCTCTACTGGGTGGGCATGGCAAGGATTGTCAGGGGGCAGGTGCTTCAGCTCAAGGAGATGGAGTATGTCACCGCCGCGGAAGCTTTGGGAGCCGGGAAAAGCTGGCTCATCCGCAAGCATCTGATTCCGAACTGCATCGGACAGCTGATCGCGACGGCTATGCTGCAGATCCCTTCCGCGATCTTCACTGAGGCTTTCCTTTCCTTTCTGGGGATCGGCGTCTCCGCGCCGATGGCCTCACTGGGCTCTCTGACATCAGAAGCCCTGAGCGGCCTCACAACCGCTCCCTACAGAATGATTTTTCCGGCTGCGCTGATCAGCCTGATCATCCTGGCGTTTAACCTCTTTGGTGACGGGCTCAGGGACGCCCTGGACCCGAAGATGAAGAAGCGCTGAGCGCGACCGGGGAAATAGGCCCAGACACGTTCAGTTTTGACGCATGTGGGCCGATCCGGCCAGATGCCGCTTCGGGGCCGCTGAGCCGGATCAAAGGCAGCAGGACTGGCAAACGCAGAAGCGCTGCGTCTGCCTGCCGCCTGGCAGCACAGCTGCCGGGCGGGCATGATTCTTGTCAGCGCGGAGATTCGCGCTGGCCTTAGCTTTATTTGTAGGAGGTAGCTTATGAGAAAAATGATGATGGCGCTTAGCGCTGCTCTTGCCTCTGCCATGCTTCTGGCAGGGAGCGCGATGGCGGATAACCTTTCATCGATCTCCGTCTGCGCAGGCAGTGAGGATGCCCTGATCCTCAACGCGGCGCACGTGGACACCCTGGAGGGCCTGTCGGCCTGCCGGCATATCTTCGAAGGCCTTTATAAGCTCGACCAGGAAGGGAACATTGTACTCGGCCAGGCAGCTTCTGTCGAGACCAGCGAGGATGGCCTGACCTGGACCTTTACCCTTCGGGATGACATTACCTGGTCCGACGGCGAGAAGGTCAAGGCTCAGGATTTTATCTATTCCTGGGATTATCTGATCTCTGAGAGCGACTCCTATTCCTCTCTCATGAACATGGTCAGTGAGTACACGGCTCCGGATGAGCAGACACTGGTCCTGAAGCTTGCCTTCCCCTGCGCCTATCTGCCCAGCATCCTCTGCTTCCCGTCCACCTATCCGGTGCGCCAGGACCTGGTGGAGGAATATGGCGAGAGCTACGCGACCGATCCGGATAAGTCTGTCTACAACGGGGCTTACATCGTGACGGACTGGACACATCAGGCCTCCCTGACCATGCAGAAGCGGGCTGAGTATTATGACGCGGACAGCATCACCGTGGATGAGATCCAGTGGCAGCTGATGAGTGACAACAACACCAAACAGGCCGCTTTCCAGAGCGGTGAGATCATCTTCTCCGACGGTGTTGTCGAGGAGACGGCCGCCAGTCTGGAAGGCATGGGCCTTCAGTATGAGTCCGGCTACAACAACTATACCTGCCTGTTCAACCTTGCCAACGGCAATGAGGTGCTGCAGGATGTCAATGTGAGAAAGGCCCTTCTCCTGGCAGTGAACAGGGAAAGACTGGTTACCCTCCGGAACATGAATGATACGGTCGCGTATACCTATACGCCTGCAGGCCTTACAGGAAGCGACGGGACGGACTTCATCTCCACTGTCAGCCCCTGGTACTCCGAGGACTACGAGGCCAACTGCGAGGAGGCCAAAAAGCTTCTCGCGGAAGCTGGCTATGAGAATGGAGAAGGTTTCCCGGCTCTCCGCTACATCGTTGGAAACAACGACCGCAAGGCCATCGCTGAGGCTGTGACCGGGGATTGGAACCATGTACTGGGAATTGACACCATCACGGTTGAGACTGTTGAGAACTTCTTCACAGCCCGCCAGACCGGTGATTTCGATATCGCCTACTTCGGCTGGTACATGGACTATCCGGATATCTCCAACATGCTCGGGACCATGGTCACCGGCGCCAACGACGCCGGCTACAGCAGCGAAGCCTATGACGAGGCCTACAACAGCGCCATCGCGGAGGAGGATGAGGCAGCGCAGTGGGAGAGCTACAGGAAGTGCGAAGAGATCCTGGCTGAGGATGTCCCGGTCATTCCGTTCTTCCTTCCGCAGACCACCTTCCTGTTTGATGATGCGTCCTATGACGGAATGGTCTATTACTGCGGAAACAACTTCTTTGGTTACCTGACGGCGAAATAAGGATCTTTGCGCGGCTGACCGCCAGAGACATGTGAAAGGAGGGACTGCTTCGGCAGTCCCTTCTCCTGACTGGGAAAAGCGTTCGGGAATGCCTGAGCGTAAGATGGGAGAAATCAGGCGAGGGGGAGATAGAGATGGAAGAGGGGAAGAGGAGAGAAGCACCAGACTGCGGGAGGCTCAGTCCCAGGACACTTCCTTTTGGAAAAGAACGCATGAAAAATGATCTTTCCCAAAAGGAATCCGATAAAGAACAGCTTTTTCGAGACATGGAAAAGGATCTTTCTGCGTTTGCCGGAAAAGCGTCCTGCCTTTTCAGGGACTACGAGGATCCGGACCTGACCTTCAGACGTATGTCTCAGGAGAAGACTGTCTCGGCCAGCACGATCAAGCTGGCCTTCGCGATCGCGATCGTAAAGGAACTGGAGGATTGCGGGCGCTCTCTGGAGGAGCGGGTAGAGCTTCCGGAAGAACTGATTCTGGAGGACAGCGAGGTGTTTGAGTATGGCGCCTCAAGCCCATCTTTCCGTGAACTGATCTTCTGGATGCTGGTAAACTCAGACAATACCGCCAGCAACGCAATTGTCCGTTTCCTGGGTTTTGAGAAGCTGAATGCTTTCTTTGCGTCCATCGGCCTGACAGAGACAAAGACGGAGCGGATGATGCTGGATTTTGACGCGGTCCGGGAGGGGAAGAACAACTATACCTCCCTGGAGGACTTCGCGAGGTGTATGGAACTTTTGTATTCCGGCAGTATGCTGACGCAGGAACATCGGGACTTCCTGCTGGAGACCCTGTCTCAGAACAGAGATCATCTGATGCTTCAGCGCTACCTCTACGAACCAGTGAAGGTCATGCACAAAAGTGGGGAGCTGGACGATATCCGGCATGACGCGGGGATCTTCGTTTACGGGGATCGGCGCTGGTTTCTCGGGGTGTTCTGTTCAGACTTTTCCCCCGGAATGGCATGCAGCAAAGAAGCGGAGAGACTGACAGGAAGAATCGCCAGGAAGGTGCTGGATTACTATGAGCTATGCGATTGTAAGGCAGAAAAAGGCTTATCTCTATGAGCTGGACAGTCAGGGGAAGAGAGCGGTAACAGATGAGGTACTGAGCGGCTGGGCGCTGGAGCTTCGAAAAGAGAGCGGACAGGAGTGGGAGATGATGGATTCCGACCAGCCCTCAGGGGATTCGGCCAGGCTTGTCCGGATCCGGACCCACTACGGCTATGAGGGGCTCATCGAGAGGCGGGCGATCCGAGTCTCAGAAAAAGAGGAGCTTGAGAGACGGGCAAAAGATGGACGGACTTATGTGGTCATAAGACCCTGGGTCAGCCTTTTAGATGGCCCCCGGGTGCAGGATAGCTGCCTGGAGGTCCTGCCGCTGGGCGCTTTTGTCAGCGTCATTCCCGGAAGTGAAACGGACGCTTTTGTGCGGGCTGTGAGCGCGGATGGCAGGGAAGGCTTTCTTCCCCGATGTGCCCTCATGCCCCGCAGAGACAGCGATGGCTATCTGCTCTCCCCGGAAAGGGAGAAAGAACAGTTTTTCCTGAAAGAAAGGCTCCCCCAGGGAGAAGAAGAGATCCAGGCTTTCCGCCGGGACGTGATCTCGATGGCGGAGAAATATCTCGGAAGCAGCTACTTCTGGGGAGGTGCCTCCCCGGAAGGCATTGACTGCTCCGGTCTGGCCCACATGGCCTACATGCTCTCAGGTGTCCTGATCTACCGGGACGCTGAGATCAGGCCGGAGTACCCAATCCATCCGATCCCGAAGGAGCAGGCCGGCCCGGGGGATCTGATCTTCTTTAAAGGCCATGTGGCAATCTTCGTGGACAGGACACATTTTCTGAACTCTACAGCCTATGCTTCGTCCTATGGCGTCGCCCTGGAGAGCTTTGACCCTGGAGATCCGTGCTATCGGGGCGATCTTCTGGAGAAAATCACAGGATACGGCAGCCTCTTTGACAGCGGGAAGCATTCGCCTGTCAGCTGATCGGGATCTGCCCGCTCACCTGAAGGGCTTCCTGCTGGCTCTCATGGAGCAGAAGAGCCCTCAAAGAGTCTGTGTGAGCCTTTTCTTTCCTGCAGTCATGTAGAAAAAACGCTAACGGTCCAGTCCGCTTTGCCCGCTGTTCGCCAAGCGAGGTCATGCGTTTCAAAAGCAAGGCCAGGCGCGGATTGAATGCGATGACAGGAGCCTCGGCCCGGCCGAATGCCTGGAGGAGCCTCAGACTGGACAGCTACGATACCCGCGAGCGCGAGAATTTGCGGCGAAATTGGCGCGAGCGGGCATATACCGGTGAAAGACCTGGCAAATTCAGATGGTTCCCGGTATAACCCCGTAAAAAAATACAGAGAGCAGCGCTTGAGAGCAGTTGGAATCGAGGTGAATCATGAAGATTACGGGCATCAGAACAGGGATCCTGAGCGTTCCGCTCAGGACTCCTTTTATCACAGCCCTGAGGCGTGTGGACAGCATAAAGGACCTGATCGTGGAGATCGAGACAGACAGCCCGCATAAAGGCTATGGGGAGGCGCCGCCCACCGCAGCGATCACAGGAGATACGCTGGAGGGCATCCGGAGCGCGATCAGAAATCATATCGCTCCGGCACTGATCGGAAAAGAAATCGAGGACTTTGAAGCAGCCACCATGGCGGTCCAGAGAGCTTTGGTGCACAATAGCTCAGCCAAGGCGGCCGTGGATATTGCCCTCTGGGATCTTCTTGGAAAGAGATACGGACTCCCGGTCATGAGGCTTCTGGGGGGAACCCCCAGGACGATTGAGACGGATCTGACCATCAGCGTGAATGATCCCCAGGTGATGGCGAGAGATACGGTGAATGCCCTGGAGAGGGGCTTCCGCTGCCTGAAGGTGAAGGTGGGCATCAATCCTTCCCTGGACGTTGAGCGGCTTCTGGCTGTCCGTGAGGCTGCCGGAAAAGAGGTCAGAATCAGGATCGACGCCAACCAGGCCTGGAAGAGGAAGGAAGCCGTCCGGATCCTGGACAGGATGGAGGAGATGGGCCTGGACATCGAGCTGGTGGAACAGCCGGTCCGGGCGGAGGACCTTGAGGGCCTGAAGTATGTGACAGACGAAAGCCCGATCCCGGTGCTGGCGGACGAGAGTGTCTTCTCCCCATCGGACGCCATGCGGATTCTGCAGATGCGCGCGGCGGATATGATCAACATCAAGCTGATGAAATGCGGCGGAATCACGAATGCCCTTCAGATCCTGTCCATGGCCCAGGTCTCTGGGGCAGCGTGCATGCTGGGAAGCATGCTGGAGGCAAAGGTCAGTGTGAACGCCGCCGCTCATCTTGCGGCCTCCCGCGGCATCATCAGCTGCATTGACCTGGACGGGCCCCTTCTGGCGGCAGCTGATCCGGTCAAAGGCGGTGCCCGCTTTGAGGGGAAGAACATCATCCTGAATGACGCGCCCGGTTTCGGGATCGAAGGCTTTGAGGATGAAGCCATCGTGTGGGACTGAAGGCAGAGGATGAAAGAGGCGAAAAACGATGGCAATACAAGATGGATGCGTGCAATTGACTGACGGAGATATGGACTACGTCTCTTTTGGCAGCGGAGAAAAAAACCTGATTGTTCTGCCCGGCCTCTCAGATGGCCTCGCTTCGGTAAAGGGGAAGGCGCTGTTTCTCAAAAAGCCCTATCAGCCCTTCCTGGAGCGCTATAGGGTCAGCATGTTCAGCAGGAGGAATGATCTGCCCTCTGGTTTTTCCATCCGAAACATGGCGGAAGATCAGGCGGAAGCCATGAAGGGGCTGGGTATTCGGAAGGCTTCTGTACTCGGCGTTTCGCAGGGTGGGATGATTGCTCAGTATCTGGCCATTGACCATCCGGACCTCGTTGACCGCCTTGTCCTTGCCGTGACAGCGAATCAGGCGAATCGCCTTGTCAGAACCTGTATCTCCCGATGGATTGAGCTTTCAAAGGCGGGAAATCACAAAGACCTCATGATCGATACAGTAGAATCGATCTATTCCGAGGAGAGGCTGAAGAAATACAGAAAGGTCTACCCGCTGCTCGGGAGAGTCGGGAAGCCCAGAAGCTATGA
>CADBUA010000328.1 GCA_902797665.1 uncultured Lachnospiraceae bacterium
CGGAAGTCCAGGGTTGAATGGAGTACTGCCAGCGCTTCATTCCGGGCCATGTTGATCTCATCCAGGATCCCGAAACCGCCAAATGCCGCGCATTGGTAGATTGGACCTGGCCGGAAGCTGACCTTGTTTCCGTCATAGGTGTCGGTCCCGATCAGGTAGGCAGCGTCCACGTTGACATGGAAGCTGACATCCCAAAGCGGCCGGCCGAACAGGCAGGCAAGGTTCTCAGCCAGCACGTTTTTCCCTGTCGCCTTGGGGCCGGATAAAAGAAGATTCTCACCTGAGAGAAGAGCCGCGATGGCCTTCTCCCATACCTCCTTTCCGTAGTAGAGATACTCCGGGTCGGGAATCCGTGATGAGAGCCCCAGTTCCAGCGAATGCTCTCCCTGGAATTCTGAGACTTCCTTCAGGAGCGTCTCGCTGATGCCCTCTTCCATCAGATATGGAATCAAATCCCGCATATGTTCCTCCTCTGCTCTTGCTTCTATACCGGGAACCATTCGAATCTGCCAGGTGTTCACCGGTATATGCCCGCTCCCGCCAATTTTGTCGCATTTTCTCACGCTCGCGGGTATATCTTCCGAAGCAGGCCATGCCTGCCCGAAGTCCGCTTCACTGATAATCCGATACCAGGAACATCTGCTTTACCTGAACGACCTCGTCATACTCCTTCTGAGAGACTGTGACAGACTTATTCAAGCCCTTCAGATCCTCCTTGACCTTCGCGAGGGCTGTCTCCGCGTCCACCGCTCTCCCCTCACGGATCACACGCACCATCCGCCGCAAGACGATCGGGTGGGCATAGCGCGCCGGCAGCGGGAAGTTCTGATAGCCCTTGATATAGTCTTCCATGGCCAGGCAGGCATTCTGCCAGTCCCCATCCACACGTTTTCTGGAGTTCCTCCCAATGGGAACCAGGTTCCCTGACATGGAAAAAAGGGTGAAGGCGACGCCAAAGAGAATCAGGTAGATGCCCCAGCTCTCTCCATGTATCCAGAAAAGAACCCCGGAGATGAGTGCTGCCAGGGAGGCAAGAAAGATCCCGATTCCCAGGGCTCTTTTTCCAGGGCTCACCCGCATCTGGACTCTCTTGGTCCCGGCTGCGGCAGACAAAGCCTGGGCAAGCTCCGGCCTTTTCTCGAGAAAGTCTTCCGCCGCTTCCAGGGAGCGAATGGTCCCTTTGGCCTCTTCCGAGAGTTCCGTCAGGTACCGCGCCTTCTCCTTTCTCTCCGCCTCATCCAGTTTTCTCTGGGCGTTGACGCTCCTGACCGGGATCTCCGGATGATTCTTTTCGATCCAGGCGAGAGACTCATCCACGTTCTGCTCGAACTTGAAATTGCATCTCTTTGAGGTCCCATCGGTGAACTCCGCCACCAGGTAAGCCATAGCGCCAAAGGCGCCAATGCCGGTGAAGCCGCCCTTGCTCATCGCGACCTCCTTATAGACCCTCCGGACATAGGGCCAAGGCGCGTAGTATCGCCTGCTGAGGTAAAAGCTGTTGAGATAGAGGGCTTTTTTCCCCATGCCCACCGGTCCAATCCGGACACAGGTCTTTTTATCTGCTCGAAGCTCCTCCTTCTGAAGCTTCCTGGGTCCTATGCTGCTCGGTAATAACAAGGTACGCCTCCTGATTCTACGATCGTGCACCACACATTTTTCCAGTCAAACAAAGGACGGGGAAGATGCTTCCCCGCCCTCACAGTTTCAATGGATTAGCGCAAACCTGGCTTCAAGGCTCATGATACAGCCCTGTTGCCCTCTGCAGCCTTGTTCGCTGCCTTCAGGAAGAGGAACAGGAACAGAACCGCGACGATGATGCCGGCCGGATAAGCAACCAGTGTATTGTTCTTCAGAGCCGGGATCATGCCCAGGCACTCCGGAGCCATGACGAAATAGGTGGCAGAGACGGCGCTCATGAAGGTTGCCGGAGCCACTGTGATCCAGTAGTTCTTCTTCTCCTGCGCCAGATAGACGGAAGCCGCCCAGAGAACGATCATTGCCAGCGTCTGATTGGTCCAGCTGAAGTATCTCCAAATCACGGTGTAGCTGAGCAGCCCCAGCGTGTTCCCGAATCCGAGGAATGCGCCTGCGCCCAGAACCGGGATGCAGAGAGCCAGTCTGTGGCCCATGGAGCCCTGATCAAACTTCATCCAGTCAGCCAGCGTCAGTCTCGCGGAGCGGAACGCTGTATCGCCGGATGTGATCGGGCAGGCGACAACACCGAGCATTGCCAGGACAACACCGACAGAACCCATCGTGGTCTTGCAGACATCGTAGATGGCTGCAGACTGGCCGTCGGCAAGGATTGCCGCCAGACCGGTGTTCAGGCCATCCGCGGAAATCTCATACAGAGAGCAGCCCGCCGCTGCCCAGACCAGCGCAATGATGCCCTCGGCGATCATGGCGCCGTAGAAGACAAAGCGGCCCTGGCGCTCACTCTTCAGGCATCTCGCCATCAGAGGAGACTGGGTGGAATGGAAACCGGAAATGGCGCCGCACGCCACCGTGATGAACATGAAACTCCAGATCGGTGTTCCATTCGGATGCATGCTGCCGAAGTGAGCTGAAATCTCCGGGATCTGGAAACCGTGAATCGGAATCCCAAACGCGACACCGACAGCCATGATGATCAGGCAGATGCCGAAAATAGGATAAATCTTGCCGATGATCTTATCAATGGAGATGAAGGTTGCAATGAAGTAGTAGGTGATGATAATCGCCAGCCAGACAGTGGTCTGGGAGAAGGGGCCGCCCGCACCGGTCCCGTTCGGATCGACCAGCTTCACAATCAGACCTGCCGGGCCAACTGCGAACACCGTTCCGACCATGACCAGAAGGACCACGGAGAAGACTCTCATCACGTTGTGGAGGACCGGCCCAAGGTACTTGCCGGTCACCTCGGAGATCGAAGCTCCGTTGTTCCGCTCGGAAAGCATTCCGGAGAAGTAGTCATGCACCGCTCCGGCGAAGACCGTACCGAAGGTGATCCACAGAAATACGATCGGGCCCCACAGAGCACCCTGCATCGCGCCGAAGATCGGGCCAAGGCCTGCGATGTTCAAAAGCTGTACCAGAAACAGCTTCCATGCCGGCATGACAACGTAGTCGACACCGTCGTTGATGGCAACAGCAGGTGTTTCCCTGTCGTCCGGGCCAAATATGTTGTCAACAAATTTGCCGTAGGTAAAATACCCACAAACCAGAATTAAGAGACATACAGCAAAACTAATCATAAAACACTCACCCTCCCTTCCACTGCCGCTGTTTTTGATCATCCAGCTCTCCTGGGTAGCTTGGGCCCTCTTGACAAAAGCCATCCCCTCATAGAATAAGTCAGGATCGCAGCATGTGGTCTATTGTTGCCCGTATCATAGCACCATGTTTTGCACATTTCAACGCTTACCGAATCGTTTCAGCGCCTTTTCCCGGCAGCTTTCACAGAAATTCGACAGCAGAGGGGAGATTTTTTCACGCTTCTGTCAGTTCCGGAGACGGCCCAGGAAACGTGAAATCCGCGCCATCGCCTCCTTCAGATTCTCCAGGGAGTAGGCGTAGGAAATCCGAATAAAACCGGCACCGCTCTCCCCGAACGCATCGCCCGGAACCACCGCAACCTTCTCCTCCTTGAGGAGCCTGGTGGCGAATTCCTCAGAGCTCATGCCAAACTCCTTGATGCAGGGGAAGACATAGAAGGCACCGAAGGGCTCAAAACAGGGAAGTCCCATCTCTCTGAAGCTGTGCATCAGGAAGCGGCGCCTCTGATTATAGGCCTCCCGCATCTTCTCCACCTCCCCGAAGCAGTCCCTGAGGGCGGTGATCGCCGCGTACTGGCTGTTGGTCGGGGCACACATGATCGCGAACTGATGAATCTTTGTCATCTGGGAGATGATCTCCTTCGGGCCCATGCAGTATCCCAGGCGCCAGCCGGTCATGGCGAAAGCCTTGGAGAAGCCGTTGATCACAATCGTCCGCTCCCACATGCCGGGGATCTCCGCGATCGAGACGTGATTCTGCCCGGTGTATGTCAGTTCTGAGTAAATCTCGTCAGAGAGTACAAAGATATCCTTTTCGATACAGACTTTCGCCACAGCCTCCAGATCTTCCCGCCGCATCACAGCCCCGGTCGGGTTGTTGGGGAAGGGAAGCACCAGGATCCTGGTTCGATCGCTGCAGGCATCCTCCAGCTCCTTTGCGGTGAGACGGAACTCATCCTCCGCTTTGAGGGCGATCGGAACCGGCTTTCCATCCGCGAGAATACAGCAGGGCGTGTAGGAGACATAGGAGGGCTCCGGAATCAGGACTTCATCCCCTGGATTCAGCATCGCGCGGAAGCAGAGGTCAATGGCCTCAGATCCGCCCACCGTCACCAGGATTTCTGAAAGCGGATCATAGCGAAGATTCTGGCGCTTTTTCACGAAGCGGGAGATTTCCTCGCGCAGCTCCCGAAGGCCGGCATTGGAAGTGTAGAAGGTCCTGCCCTTCTCCAGCGTGTAGATTCCCTCATCGCGTACGCTCCAGGGCGTATCAAAGTCGGGCTCGCCCACGCCGAGGGAGACCACGTCATCCATCTCGGCTACAATGTCAAAAAACTTGCGGATGCCGGACGGCTTCAGGGCCCCGGCCTTTTCACCTATCGGATATCTCACGGCTCAATCAGGATCCTTTCATCTTTCTTCTTCTTGGCAAAGATAATGCCATCGTCCTTGTACTTCTTCAGAATGAAGTGTGTAGCGGTGGAGATTACGGTCTCCAGCGTCGAGAGCTTGCTCGAAACAAAATGCGCGACCTCCATCAGGGTCTTTCCCTCCAGAATCACCAAAAGGTCATACCCGCCGGAGATCAGGTAGACAGACTGGACCTCCGGATAGTTGTAGATCCGCTCGGCGATGTTGTCGAAGCCCTGCCCTCTCTGGGGTGTCACACGGACCTCAATCAGAGCCGTCACCTTGTCAACCCCGGTCTTTTCCCAGTCGATCAGGGTATTATAGCCGCAGATGACGTTCTCCTTCTCCATCTTTTTGATCTCGGATTCGATAATCTCGCTGCTGGATCCGAGAAGCACGGCAATCTCTTCCGGCGCCAGCTTAGAGTTGCGCTCAAGGAGCGCAAGGATCTGTTCTCTCATAGATTCCCTTCCTTATCTGTATTCCCCTTCGTATTCCCCATAAAGCATCTCCCGGGCTGAAGCCCATCTCTGAGGATGCGGTCCAAAATGTAGAGCTATCTTCGGAGCAATTCCAAAATTTTTTCGAAATTCAGTCTCTTTTCCGCCTCTATCCCGAATATTTTTCGGAAACCTCTGAAATTTAGCGTGTTTTTCAATAGTAGTCCAAGGGAACGGGAATGTCAACGCAGGAAAACCCATCTTCCGCGCTGTTTCCGGGCCCCTGGGCCTCTTCCCCCGGAATGCCTTTTTGACTTGCAGCTGTCCAGTCGAAGGCGCCTGGAGGCATTCACCCGGGCGCGGGCTTCTGTAGGCATTCGGCCGGGCGCAGGCTTCTGTCGCCGCATTCAATATGCGCCCGTCCTTTGCTTTTGAAATGTATAACAACTCCATCACAAAGCGCGCAAATCGGGCTGAAAAGTTCCTTTTATTTTTTCTCTTTTTCTGGCAGTTTTCCTTTCTTGAACATTTCAGTTTTTTTGTTTGTTTCCTCTTCTGATCATATTCAAGGAAACAAAAACCGCAGCTCATATATCTGAGCTGCGGCAGGTTTTATATACGCTTTATAATCGCTTTATAAACGCTTTATAATCGCTTTATAATCGCTTCATGATTGATAATCAATAATTGCCATACCATCATCTGCCATTATAATTAACAAATATTAATCATTAACCATTGACCATTAACCATTAACCAATATTTCATGTTCAACGATAAATACCCAATGATCGATGCGTGAGCGAGGAACTCATTGTCTCCGCCAGTCAGTCCAGGTAGGACTTCAGAGCTGCCAGGTTGGC
>CADBUA010000329.1 GCA_902797665.1 uncultured Lachnospiraceae bacterium
CAGTTCAAAAGCATAGGCCGGGCGCACATTGAATGCGACGGCAGGAGCCTGCGCCCGGCCTCGTACCTCCCAGGCGCTTGCGACTGGACAGGTACGTCTGAACGATACCGGGAACCATTCGAATCTGCCAAGTGGTTTCATCGGTATATGCTCTGGCGATTTCGATTGCCTCAGGCGCCTCCGCCGGTACTGCCGGCGGTTTTCTGCTCTGTTTCCGCCCTGGCTCCGCTGCGCTTACGCCTCTAGGCTTCCACCACATCGATGCATGCCTTGGGGCATCCTGCCTCTGCCTGCCTCAGACACTGCAGCATCAGCTTTGAAGGCCTGGGAAGCGGGATGGGGCCCTTCTTCCTGCTCTGATCCGCAAAGTGGAAGATCAGCGGACAGATTTTCCTGCAGTAGCCGCAGTGAATGCAGGTGTCTGAGATCTTCACAGAAACCTTTTTTTCACTGAAAAAAAGCATGGTTTCTCCTCCTGTATGGATATGCTGCAGCCCGCTGCTTGAGTCTCATGCTCAGGTAAAGCTCGTGTCCATGGCGATGATCATCTGATAGTCCGGATACTCCTCCTGGAACTTTTTCACGATCTTCCTGTACAGCGCATCGCGGTCTCCGGCTTCGTAGCTGATGATCATGTCAAAACGGATGGTCTTTTCCACCTCATCCAGGTAGAAGCCATGGACCTGGAGGACATGTTCATTCGCCATTGCCTCCTCCTGGATCTTGTCTCGGAGCGCTGCCGCCTTGGGATCGGATGTATTGAAGGAGTAAGCGCTGATCGCCGTAAGCCCGACCTGGGTCTCCTCAAGGACCTTGTCCGTAATGCGTCGGATCAGTGCATCCAGCTCCACAACCGTCATCGTGTCCGCAACTTCGATGTGGACAGAGCCGAGGTAGGAGTCCGGTCCGTAATTATTCAGAACCAAGTCAAAAGCGCCAACCACCTCCGGGAAGGCATTGATCGTGGAGATGATCTTCTTGGAGAGCTCCACGCCAGCTCCCTCTCCGAGAATCTGAGACAGGGTGCTTCTCAGCATCTCTACCCCGGACTTGATGATTACCAGGGAGATAAAAGCGCCAAGCCATGCCTCCACTGGAAAGTGGAAGAGGATAAAGATCAGTGCCGCAAGCAGTGTCGAGAAGGAGATCACGGAATCCAGGATCGCGTCCTGGCCGGAATTGACCAGCGATTCTGAGTTCACCTTCATACCGGTCTTCTTTACAAATCTGCCCAGCACAATCTTCACGACCACCGCCACAGCGATGATCACCAGAGAGATCACAGAGTAGTCCGGGACCTCAGGATGAATGATCTTCTTGACTGATTCCTCAAAGGAAGTAATGCCGGCATAAAGGACAATGACCGAAATGATCATGGCGGACAGATACTCAATCCTGCCATAGCCGAAGGGATGCTTCTTGTCGGCCGGCCTGGATGCGAGCTTTGTCCCAACGATGGTGATCAGGGAGGCGCCGGCATCACTGAGATTGTTCACCGCGTCCATTGTGATGGCGATCGATCCCGTAACCGCGCCGATCACTGCCTTGAACACAGCCAGCATAACGTTGGCCAGAATACCAATCACCGAAGTCCTCACAATGATCTGATCCCGGGATTTCTGACGTTCGATTGTATCATCCGGTGTCGCAGCCCGAACGGCTTCCTTCAGTCTGAAGTTTGACATAATCCAATCCTCCTTCCAGGCAGGTCTCGAACTACTCTGCTGATCTGCCTGATTACGATGTCCAAATGTTCTCTTTGTGCGTCTGATTGCCAGAATCCACAGAATACAGAAAACGCTTAAATCCAGCGCTCACTGCTCTCATCCTACTTCAGATTCCAGACAAAGTCACGAATAATCCGGTTCACCTCATCTGGTTTATCCGTATTGGAGTTATGTCCGGCTCCGACGATCCAGATCAGGGGCAGGCCTGTCAGTTTTGCCCACTTCTCGTCATAGCGCCTTGCGGACCCAGCCTTATCTTTTGTTCCGCAGAGAATCAGGGTCGGACAGTCCGGATCATAAGCCCGTTTTGAATCCAGTGAGTCCGCCAGAAGATGAAAACCATGCGCGGTAAGCTTTACGTACCAGTCCTTGTCATAAGCCTTCATCATCTTTCTCATCAGACTTCGCCCATACGCACTCTCCGAGCATCCGCGAGATCCAACCTGAATCAAAAGATCCCAGTTGAAAGCCCGGTACATGGGCTCCACCCGTCTCAGCGCCCAGATATCAAACCAGGTCACTGTCTCCCTCTTGAGAGAACAGGAATCAATCGAGATGAAGCCTCCCGTCTCCCCGGGATAAAGCTCCATGAACATCTGGGCTACGTATCCACCCATGGACTGCCCGATCAGGACCGGTCTCTGAATCTGCTCCTTCTCCAGGATGCCATGAAGAAAACGGGCTTTGTCCTCCATGCGAAAGGTCAGCTCAAATGGTTGGGACTTTCCATGTCCCGGGGCATCCCAGACCAGGCAATTCCACTTGTTCTGGAAGTAGCGGATCTGTTTGCTGAACAGAATATGCGTCGCCGTCAGTCCGGGTAGAAAGACCAGGGTCTTCTTCCGCTGATCAAAGTCATTCATCCAGTAATGGATGTTGCCGTATGACGTGGGGAACAGTTTTTCCTTCATGGCATATCTCTCCCGGAAATCGAAGATGGGTATATTTTCATATTTATAATAATATGGTTTAACTTCAATTATATGGTTTTATCAGACCTATTCGTTTAAAATCCTGTACATGATTTAGTTCAGTTGTCAACAGCTATCGCTATATCGTAGCTGTCCAGTCGCAGGCTGCTTTTAAGCTACGAGGCCGGGCTGAGGCTCCTTCGCCTCATTGATAGCGTCCCCGGCCTTTGCTTTTGACCTATAAGACCTCGTTTGGCGCA
>CADBUA010000330.1 GCA_902797665.1 uncultured Lachnospiraceae bacterium
GGCAAATGGGAAGGCTCCGGGGATTCAGAATCCCCGGAGCCTTGTTTATCCCGCGATCTGTTCCAGCTGCTTGATCGCTTCGGCCTTATTCTCGATCTTATTTTCCATCCTGTTTTCAATCTGGTTTTCAATCTTCCCGATATCGCGGCTTTTGCAGCGCTTATGTTTGTCCTCATACATCAACTGGTCCACGTAGTTCATAAACTCCGCGGCAGTCTCTCCCCGATTCGGATCGTAAACCGCGTAACCGGCAGAAATCTCCAGGTTGAAGGGGAATTCATTCTTCTCGTTGAAATGCGCCAACCGTTTCCTTACCCGGGAGACCGCTTCACAAAGGGTATCCTCCCTGGCGACGTCCAGAAGGATGCAGAACTCATCCCCGCCACTGCGGGCCACGGTATCGTCCTGGCGAAAACAGGAAATCAGAATGGACGCTAAGCTCTGGAGGGCGGCGTCTCCCTGACCGTGCCCATAGGTATCGTTGATCTGTTTGAATCCGTCAATGTCCATGGTGATGGCCGAGAAAGCGCATCCTGGCATCGCCTTCCGCACTTTCTGTTCGATCCTGAGATCAAACAGGCGCCGATTGGCGATTCCTGTCAGAAAGTCTGTATTCGCATCCTGGTTCTGAACGAAGGTGTAGATAAACTGCACCATGCAGACAGCGCCCATGAGCTCCAGGGGAAGATCCTGAAAGAATACGCTGAGGGTCCCTCCCAAAAGCGGAAACAGAAGCGACAACATCAGCTGTCTGCGTATGAAAGTATTGATCTTTTTTCGAAAGGAGATCAGATACAGCTCCCCGAAGGCTGCCAGGCTGAGGATTGGCAGCAGCTGAATGAGGAAATAGGCTCCTCCCGCAAAGCTTCCTGACACATCAAACCAGGGGAAATATCCGCGCCCAAGCCCCACAAGCAGAAGATGCAGCTGCAGGAAAAAACAGCACCCCTCTCTCAGAATATAGGGACGCATCCTGTGCCTTGGTGCATGGATCCAGCTACTGGCATAAAGCATCCAGATCACAAATTCCATTGCATTCAGCGCAGAGACAAGAAAGCTTCCAAGAACGGCGGGATAGAGACTTCCTCCGATAGAAAGCTGGCTCAGGACTTCCCCGAACAGGAGCAGCAGGGCCAGGACAGACATCCAGGTAAAGTACCTGCACTGGCTGCTCTCGCGGACTGTGCCCCGCCTGACCTCGATCAGGGGAAAGAGAAGCATGAAGAAGAGAAAAAGATCAATTGTGATCCAGGACGGCAGTCCCATAGACAAACTCCCTTCGAAATAGTCAGACCCGAAAGGATCAATTCTGCCATTGCCCTCCCCAGGGGAGGGACAGGCGCACATATGTCAGGCATCTGGAGCCTCAGATTGGCCTCGCATCCAGAGGCGCCTGCCGCTCGACAGACCCGGAAAAAACAGAGAATCCTGTCTCAGAAAATCCCCGGAATCAGTCGGTAACGGACCTTTTTGCAGTATTCCCGGTAGCCGGGAAGCTCTTGAAGGAGCAGCCGCTCCTCCGCCAGGGATCGGCCTGCCAGAAGCGGCGGGCAAATCAGCGATGCCAGAAGAAAGGCCCAGAAAGAACCAAGGATCAGGGGCGCTGAAAGAAACAGGCAGAGATCGGCCAGATAGAGTGGATGACGGATGTGCGCGTAAAGCCCACGATCAACCACCTTCTGGCCGGCTTCAACTTCCACCGTCCGAAAAATCCAGGCATTTTCCCACATCGCCTCCGCGAAAAGCCAGAAGCCAAAGAGAAAAAGCAGGGAGGAGAAAAAAACCAGCCCTCCCGGCAGCGCGGACCAGCCGAAACGAAAATCAAGCCCCGCCAGGATGAAAACCAGAGGCAGTGCCAGAGAGAGGACAGCTGCCGCCACTCTCTGTTCCCTCTGCTTCTCCCGCCCGGTCAGACGTTTCATCAGACGGTCCGGTGCTTTTCTGAGAAAAAACAGAATCGTCCCGGTCATCGGAACAAAGAGAAGAAGCAAAAACAAATATCCAGCAAAATAGTGGAAGGTCCCAGCTGAGACAAAAATCAGGAGAGACAGAAAAAGCATCATAAAAGCTCCTCCCACAGCTGACAGGAGCCCAGGCTTCTGAGGAAATCCTGCATGTTTCAAGGGGGATGCAGACCCTGCAGTTCCTCTGCGATTCTCAAAAAAGCTGTCCCGCATCCAATCCTCCTCTGAAACACATGATCCGTCTCCCCTCATCCTCGGCAGAGATGGCTGAAAATGACTGATGAACCAGGCATACAGGCACACAATGAGCGCCCAGGGACATACAGTCTCCGGGCGCTCCTTTATTCCCTCGCTTCAAAGTCCGTCAGGATGAGTTCCTGCTCTCTCAGCGGGATCTCAGAGAGGTGGAACTCTGCCTGTTCACAAAGAGCTCAGACGCCCTCTCTCTGTCGTTCATGACCATCTCATTCTGAAGTCTGCTGATAAACTCGGCATCCTCCCGGAGCAATGCTTCGACGAATTTCCGAATCTTTCTCAACATCTCATTCCTCCTCGCAGTCTTTTTTCATCCGGATTTCTTTCGATCTTCTTTCGAATTTCTTTCAAACTTCCTTCAGACTGCGAAGATTATTATAAAGAGCTCCTGAGAGCCCGTCTCGCCAGATCACAAAGGGAATTGGTCAAAATCTGCAAAGCGCACAGAAAACAAACGTCCAGTCGCAGGCTCCTTCAGGCATTCGGCCGGGCTGAGGCTCCGACGCCCGCATTCAATGTGCGCCCGGCCTGTCCTTTTGAACTGTATGGCCTCTCTCGGCGTCAAGCGGCCAAAGCGGACTGGACAGTTACAGACAAAGGTTCGATGACCACAATATGGCCTGTTTCCAGGGTCTATTCGATTTCAGAAATACTCTGACTCTTTCTCCTCCGGTTTCTCCATCAGGACCGCCAGGAGGATATACAGGAACACGCCGATCCCACCTGTCACGATCGTAAAGAGCACCCACAAGAGGCGAAGCAGGTTGGCGTCCCGATGCAGATATTCGGCAATGCCGCCGCACACACCACAGATCTTATTGTCTTTTTTCGATCTCCTGATCTTGATCATACTGCCTCCAATCTATCTCCCTGAGGGAAAGCTGATCGGGCCTTTTCTCATCCTGCCTGAATCCGGGAGCTCAGGA
>CADBUA010000331.1 GCA_902797665.1 uncultured Lachnospiraceae bacterium
CATAGGGATATTGACAGATGCATTGATAAATGCATTGATAGTTGCATCATTGATAGATGAATTCATATATGCATTCATAGATACAATTCAGGATATACTCATAGATATGCTCATGGGTATATTTAATGATGCATCTATGAAAGCATGAATGAAATATATTCAAAGAGCACGATATATTTTTCGAAAAGTGTCAAATCATCACAAAAGATCTTCATATCAAAGAGCAGCTCTGCCAGCCCCGCGAGGGGCTGGCATTTCCTGCGCGCATTGTGTGATGCGATCGCGGGTGAAAGTCCAAAGCTCTTCCTGAAAACAGCGCAGTGGGAAGATTTCAGAGGAAGATTCCATATCTACTTCATCCCGCCTGGGTCCCGACATCTTGATTTGTATCAAAGAAACTGCAAAAGGAAAATGCTATTCTGCTTCTGACTTATACCCGAGAGTGTGAGAGGCTGCTGAAACGCAGGCGCGAGCAAGGAAAGATGAAGGAGGAAAAGGATGCTGAAGATGCTGTTTCGCTATTTCAGGCCGCATATGCGGCTCTTTGTGCTGGATCTTTGCTGCGCGATGATCGCGGCGGCAGTTGATCTGGCCTTTCCGGTCATCTCCAGATACGCGATGAACAGTCTGCTGCCGGAGCAGGCCTACCGCACCTTTTTCCTTGTGATGGCGCTGGTGGCCATGGCGTATGTGATCCGCTCGGTCTGCTTTTATATGATGGCATACTGGGGACATACCTTCGGAATCCGTGTGGAGACGGATATCCGGGCGGATCTCTTCGCCCACCTGCAGACCCTGGACTTTGAGTTCTATGATAAGACCCGTACAGGCAGCCTGATGAGCCGCCTGACCGGTGACATGTTTGAAGTCACAGAGCTGGCCCATCATGGCCCGGAAGACCTTCTGATCTCCCTGGTCACCGTCATCGGCTCATTGATTCTGATGTTCCGGATTGAATGGCGCCTGACCCTGATCATTGGCGCCCTCATCCCAATCTTTCTCATCATTACCATGATGCAGCGCCGGAACATGGGGCAGGCCTCCCGCAACGTAAAAGTAAAGCTGGCGGAGATCAACTCGGACATTGAGTCGAGTCTGTCCGGGATGAAAACCTCCAAGGCTTTCGCCAACGAAAACGTGGACAATGCCCGCTTCCGGGAGGCCAATGGCAGATACCGGACCTCCAAACAGGAGTTCTATCGGGCGATGGGACTTTTCAATTCCTCACAGGAACTGTTTATGGGGATCATGCCGGCTGTCGTAATCGCAGCTGGCGGAATCATGATCATGCGCGGGGAGATGAATTACGTTGATCTCATCACCTTCACGCTCTTTGTCAGCAGCTTTGTCACGCCGATTCGGAAGATGGCGAACTTCGCAGAGATCTTTGCCAATGGCATGGCAGGCCTGCGTCGATTTTCTGAAGTGATGGCGATTCAGCCCACTGTGGTGGAGAAGGAGAACGCTATCTCTCTTCAGGTGACGGAAGGAGCTGTGCGCATTGAACATGTGAGCTTCTCCTATGAGGGAAATCCGGAAGTGCTGCATGACGTCGACCTGGATGTGAAGGGCGGGGAGATGATCGCTGTGGTCGGCGCCTCCGGCGGCGGAAAGACTACGCTCTGTCAGCTGATCCCGCGCTTTTATGATGTCACGGATGGCTCCATCTCCATCGATGGCAGAGACATCCGGGATGTGACGAAGCAGTCACTCAGAAGCGCGGTGGGTATCGTCCAGCAGGAGGTCTTTATCTTTGCGGATACCATCATGGAGAACATCCGCTACGGCAGACCGGAAGCCAGCGATGAGGAGGTTATAAGGGCCGCGAAGCAGGCGGAGATCTATGAGGACATTCGGGAGATGCCGGATGGATTTGAGACCTATGTTGGCGAGCGCGGAACCAGACTCAGCGGAGGCCAGAGGCAGAGAATCTCGATCGCACGGATCTTCCTGAAGAATCCATCCGTGCTCATTCTCGATGAGGCAACCTCCGCGCTCGATACCATCACGGAGGAACGGATCCAGAAAAGCTTTGACAGCTTGATGGAGGGAAGAACATCTTTTGTCATCGCTCACCGCCTGTCAACTGTCCGGAATGCTGACCGGATTGTCGTCATTGAGGAGGGGAGAGTTCTCGAGCAGGGGACGCATGAGGAACTCCTCCAGACTGGCGGCGAATACGCCAGACTTTACCAGGCTCAGGAGCTTTGAACGGAGTTAAGATCATCCCCAAAAGGGACGTGAAAAGGCTGAGATCAGGGCTGATGCCTGCCTTTCGGAGAAGACTCGACAGATGGTAAGGGGAGGAGATTCAGGAGATTTCGATGTGGAATTCAAGGGACAGAGAAGAGCGGATTGAGATTTTTGAGGACACGGAGAGATGGATTCGCTCAAATCCGAAGCTTCAGGCTGCAGTCGCAGGTTCCGCAGCGAGGCAGGTCTTCTATCCGGAGGAGCAGGAGATCAGGGTGATCAAATCTTACGCGAATACGGATTCAGAACGGGAGGGCAGCGTCAGGGTCTCCCGGGACCGGAGCTTTCAGGCAGCAGAGAAATATGTCCGGAACGGGGATCGGACCCTGGTTCTGAACTTTGCCTCTTCCACAAATCCGGGCGGTGGAGTCAAGGGAGGATCCGCGGCTCAGGAGGAATCTCTCTGCAGATGCAGCACCCTTTACGATTGCCTGAGCGTTCAGAAGATGAGGGAAGCCTTCTACCAGCGCCATAAGGATGCACACAGGATGGGACAGATGAATGCGCTTCACAATGACGACTGCATCTACACCCCGGATGTGTATGTGATCAAGTCAGACATCGAGAAGCCGCAGCGCCTTCCGGAGCGGGACTGGTATAAGGCTGATGTCATCACCTGCGCGGCACCGAATCTCCGGGAACGGCCGTCGAACCGCATGAACCCAGGAGACGGTACGGAAAAAGTGGAGATTACGGATGCCGCACTCAAGGATCTTCACAAAAAACGCCTTGTCAGGATCCTCGATCTTGCGTATCTTAATCATGCGGACGTGGTGATTCTCGGCGCATTCGGATGCGGAGCATTTCGGAATCCGCCGGAGATTGTATCCGCGGCTGCACGGGAAACCCTCTCGGAATACCGGAAGAGGTTCAGGATGGTGGAGTTTGCAGTGTTCTGCAAGGAGCGGGACAGCAGCAAGTACGATGTCTTCCGGAAGGCGCTCGAGGTTTTCTGAGAGAATCTGATCCGGACCGGTTCAGCGGGATTTTCGGGATTCCGGCACAGGATCGGCAGGATCCTTTGATCACAAGACGGGAGGACTTATGGAGAATAACAGGAGACCGGATTCCATGGAGCGGATCAGCAATGATGCGCTCGCGGATGCATTTATTGAAGAAAAGATCGGAGAGCTGAGGGCCCAGATCGGGGACAGGAAGGTCCTGCTGGCTCTTTCGGGGGGCGTGGATTCCTCTGTCGTCGCAGCACTTCTGATCCGGGCAATCGACAAGAACCTGGTCTGCGTCCATGTCAACCACGGACTGCTTCGCAAGGGGGAGAGCGAGCAGGTCATCGAGGTGTTCAGGAATCAGATGAAGGCAAACCTGATCTATGTCGACGCTTCAGATCGCTTCCTGGATCTTTTGAAGGACGTGACAGATCCGGAAGAGAAGCGGAAAATCATCGGCGGAGAGTTCATCAAGGTATTTGCTGAGGAAGCCGCGAAACTTGAGGGAATCCAGTTCCTGGGCCAGGGAACCATCTATCCGGATATCCTGGAGAGTGAGAAAGGGATCAAGGCGCATCACAATGTCGGTGGTCTTCCGGAGGAGCTCCAGTTCGAACTGGTCGAGCCTGTCAAGTTCCTCTATAAGGACGAAGTCAGGGTGGTCGGAAAGAGACTGGGTCTGCCGGAGAGCATGGTCGACCGCCAGCCATTCCCGGGACCGGGACTCGGTGTTCGCTGCCCGGGCGCGATCACACGGGAGCGTCTGGAAGCCGTTCGCGAGTCAGACGCGATCCTGCGGGAAGAGTTTGAGAAAAACGGCCTTGCCGGAAAGGTGTGGCAGTACTTCACGGTTGTTCCGCCCTTTAAATCCACTGGCATCAAGGATGGGGAGCGCTCCTTTGAGTGGCTTGTCATCATCCGCGCCGTCAACACCAAGGACGCGATGGCGGCCACGATCGAGCGGATCCCTTACGAGATCCTCGAGAAGATCACAGCGAGGATTACTTCTGAGGTGAAGGGTGTCAACAGGGTGCTTTATGATCTCACCCCGAAGCCCTCCGCAACCATTGAGTACGAATAAGAAAACGCCCGAAAAGAAGTCAGTATTTATGCGGATTCCAAACAAATTCCGTTAAGTGCTGGCAACAGATTGGCAACATTTCTTTGATATTCGTTGCGTAATCTCTCATTTATACAATCTAAAAAACCTTACTGATCTTCAGAATCAAACTGGAGAATCTGTAAGGTTTTTCTTTTTGCCTTGATGTGGATTTTGAAATCTGCTGACGGGTTCTAATCTTCCCCTTCTTCCTTTGACATACGAATCA
>CADBUA010000332.1 GCA_902797665.1 uncultured Lachnospiraceae bacterium
AAGGATGGGAATCCGGAGGAAAAGAGGTGAGGGATCTTGAGGCATTATGATAAGCTGATTTTTGTGAGCGAAAGTGATACCGCGACCAGTCCGATGGCGGAGGCTATTCTGCAGAGGCAGTTTCTCCTGGAGGACATCCTGATCGCCTCCAAGGGTCTGGTTGTCCTGTTTCCTGAGCCCATCAATCCGAAGGTGGAGGCGGTGCTGGTGAGCAATGGGCTTTCGATGAAGGACCATGTCAGTGAGCCGCTCCTGGAGGAAGACTTCGATGAGCGGACGCTGGTTCTGACCATGGACAGCGCCCAGAAGAGCCGCCTTCTCAGATCTTTTGAGAATCCGCGCAATGTGTTCACCCTCGCGGAGTATATCCGCGCGGATATAGAAGTGAAGGACCCCTATGGGGGGCCTCTCAGTGACTACGGGAAGTGCTTCGAAGACCTGAAAGAGCAGGTGGACCGCCTGGCGGGGATTCTCATGACCGAGGACTCGGTCCGGTAGAAGCATCAAGGGAGCAGGAGGCAGAAGCTTCCGGCTGCGTGCATCAGGCAAAGGAGGGAGTCATGTCAAAAGTAACGATTCTGGATCATCCGCTGATTCAGCACAAGGTGGGCATCATCCGCAGAGAAGAGGTTGGAACAAAGGACTTTCGGAACATCATCTCGGAGATCGCCGGCCTTATGTGCTATGAGGCAACGAGGGATCTGAAGCTTGAGGACGTCACGATTAAGACGCCGATCGCGGAGACAACGGTCAAGGAACTCAGCGGACGCAAAATGGCTGTGGTCCCGATCCTGAGAGCGGGCCTCGGCATGGTTGACGGGATTCTGAGCATGATCCCTGCGGCGAAGGTCGGGCACATTGGGCTCTACCGCGATCCGGAGACCCTGGAGCCGGTCGAGTATTACTGCAAGCTTCCGGCTGATTGCAGCGAGCGGCAGATCTTTGTCTGTGACCCGATGCTGGCCACTGGCGGGAGCGCCAGCGCGGCCATCACGATGCTGAAGCAGCACGGCTGCTGCAATATCCGTCTGATGAATGTCATCGGGGCTCCGACAGGCATTGAGAGGGTGCAGAAGGATCACCCGGATGTCGATATTTACATCTGCGCGGTGGATGACCATCTGAATGAGATTGGCTACATTGTTCCGGGACTTGGCGACGCGGGTGATCGGATTTTCGGAACCAAGTGAGGACAAAAGCCTGAAGGCAGGATTGAACGGGATTTTCGCGTGAGGATTTGTCCATGAACCGGCCCGGGCGGGATCACGCAGGCTGCCGCCGGGCAGATGCCGGAGCTTTCGGGCATCAGGCGCCGCGGAGATGGAAAAGTACAACTAGAGAACAAGCTGAACGCGAAAGTGGAATCGCTGATATAGAACAAAGATAAAGCGAAAGAAGATTTTAAGGATGTAAAAACTTAAAAAACAAAAAACGGAGAAGAGGGAACGCCGAAGGCGCTCATTCTTCTCCGATTTTTTACGAAATTGTTACAAGATTGGAAAACACTTGTTACAACATGTTCCATTCCTTTACGGAATTTCGGATCTTGTTACAGGTCTGAGACAAATCTGTGACCCAAAGGGGCCCCGTCAGGAGGGAAATGGCAGATCAGATTGCAGCGTCAGACAGAGTTTTCGCTTATTCCCCTGGGGCACAGCAAAGTTACAGGCCCCGGCTCTTGAGTGTGCACGCCCTCTCTGCTTCGATCAGAGCGGAGCGGAGTCCTCTCTTCTCCAGAATCTGGATCGCTTCAATCGTCGTCCCTCCGGGGGAGCAGACCATGTCCTTGAGCTCGCCGGGATGCTTCCCGGTTTCCAGGACCATCTTCGCGGCGCCAAGGATGGCCTGAGCCGCGAATCTATAAGCCTTGTCCCGGGGCATTCCGTCCGCGACAGCCCCGTCCGCCATCGCTTCGATGATCAGAAAGACGTAGGCCGGGGAGCTCCCGGAGATGGAAGTCACTACATCTATCAGGCTCTCGTGCACCTGCTCAGCTTTTCCAAAGCTCTGAAGCAGGGACCTGACCAGTTCCAGGTCCTTTTCGCTGACAAGGTCATTGGCACAGTAAGCGGTCATTCCCTCGCCGACCAGGGCTGGCGTGTTGGGCATGGCGCGGACCAGCTTGATCGGACGGTTGAACTCCTGGGAGAGCCAGCGGAGGGTCTTGCCTGGCGCGATGGCAAGGACAAGCGCCTGCTTCTTCACAACGTCCCGGATCTCCTGGATCACTTCAAGGTAGTACTGGGGCTTTACGGCCAGAATACAGAGATCTGCCTCTTTGGCGATTTCCCTGTTCGTGCGGCAGGGAATTCCCAGCTTCTCTGTGATTTTGACCCTGGTCTTCTCACTTCTGCAGGAGGCGACGAGATCCGCTTTTTCTGCCAGATGTCCTTTCAGAATCCCTCGGATCATCACTTCGCCCATGTGTCCACATCCAATCACACCAATCTTCATTGTCACTTTCCTCCTCTCCGTTCAGGGAATTATACCGGGGGGGATCCCCATTAGTCAACAAAAATCGCCGAAAAGATGGAAGTCTTTTTGTCGATTGTGACAAAAAGCAGAGCGGCGTTGTCTCCAGGTGACGAAATAGGCGCCAAATCAGCGTTTTAAGGGAAAAATCGCTTGACAGTGGCAGGGGGTCAGAGTAGGATTTAAACATCTCTTAACAATTCTGTAACAGTTGCCGCAGGTTCGTCATAGTTTCAACTTGTTCTAGATAAAGGGTCTGCGGCGGGCTGATGGGCTGATCAGGGAGGATCAGCGGAAAAGAAAAACAGCGAAGGGTAAGACAGCATCCGGCTTCAGAGGATTACAGAATTGAAAAGCTCTGGGCAGAGCCTTTGAGTGATGAGTGGGATTAAGAGCAAGACTTTTCGAGATAGATTGCGGGGAGCATCCGTTATGGAGGCGGATGCGCAGAGTACCGGAGGGGAGCATTGATATGAAAAAACGTCTACAGGCAGCTGTGCTGACAGCGATTATGCTGTTGACGGTTCTCCCGATGAATGCGTTTGCGGGGTTTGTGCAGACGGAAGATGGGATGACGTTTCAGACAGAGGAGGGCAGGCTGACAGGGCTCCAGCTGATTGGAGAGGACAGGTACCTCTTTAATGAGGAAGGAGTTATGCTGACAGGTCCTCAGAAAGTACAGGACGTTCTTTATTACTTCGATCAGGTATCGGGGAAGATGCTGTACGGATGGATTCAACTTCCGTCTGTCACCTATTACGCAGACCTCAAGACAGGCGCGCTTCTGACCAATACAAGAAGGGGTGTGTACACCTTCCTGACAGATGGTTCGCTTCAGACAGGCGAGCTGGTCAGCAAGGGGACTACGGGCTGGGTCAAGGCAAATGGATCTACCTTCTATTATAATGCAAGTTCTCAGAAGGTGACCGGTTTCCAGAAAATCAACGGCAAGATCTACTTCTTTAATTCATACGGCGTTCTTCAGACGAACACAGTCTTCACGGTGAACGGATCCTGCTACTTTGTGAATTCAAAGGGTGTGCTCAGCAGGAGCAAATGGATCACCTGGAAGAGCAGCAAGTACTATGCGGGCGCTACAGGCGTTCTGGCAAAGGGACTGGTTCAGATCGGAAACGAGCTCTACTACTTCAACGAATCCTGCCAGCTGCAGACCAACACCCTGTATCAGAATGGGAATGATGTCTACTACGCGCAGGGAGACGGCAGGGCCGCGAAAAATACATGGATTGAATATCAGGGCAATTCCTACTGGTTTGGCTCTGATGGCAAGATGGTCAAGAACCAGAAGCTCTCGGACGGCTCCTATGTGGGCTTTGACGGAGCAAAGGTGGAAATGAAGGTTCAGCCCGGACTTCAGCAGGTTGATGGAAAGACCTACTATTATGACGAGGCGGGGAATCCTCTGAAAGCTCAGTGGTTCACCGCACCGAACGGGAAGAAGTATTACTTTGGAAATGACGGGGCAGCTCTGACGGGCGAGCAGCAGATCAGTGGCGTGACTTACACATTTGGAACTGACGGCGCTCTTCAGGCAGAGGCGACCAAGACGCAGAGCTCTGACAGCACTGTTGTCGTGGATGATACGCCAGCTCCTGCAGGCAATACCGGAGCGGAAGCCGGAGTTGGCGGCGAGATCGCAGCATATGCCCAGCAGTTCGTCGGAAATCCTTATGTTTACGGCGGAACCAGCCTGACAAACGGAGCTGACTGCTCGGGATTCTGCTTCTCTGTGTTTGCTCATTTTGGAATCAAGCTTCTGCGTGTGGCCGATGATCAGTTCCACGGCCCAAATCAGGACAATATCGCCAAGGGATATAAGGCTGGAAAAGCTGTCAGTCTTGAAGAGCTTCAGCCGGGTGACCTGGTATTCTACGGAGCCAGAAATTATGCCTCTCATGTGGCGATTTACATCGGAAATGACGAGGTTTGCCATGCGGTCAATTCGAGAACCGGCATTAAGGTTACTCCGATCAACTACACGGGAACCCCGATTGGATATATGAGATATATCTGATGTCTTTGAAAG